>JAJDES010000311.1 GCA_029259675.1 Planctomycetota bacterium | reverse complement strand
TGCCTTCTTTGGAGCGCGCGGTGAAAGGGGGAACAGAGTCTGATACTTGAACCGAGGGGAAGGCGAATTGCTTCCGCTGAATTTCTGTTCTTGAGGCCCGTCGCGGCCGGCCCCCATCGCGTCCGTTGGGAGCCCTAGGGTCGGGGCAAACTTTCGAGACAAGTTTCGAAGCGTCTCGTATCGGGGACCCGAGCGCCATGGCGCTCGGAGCGTGAATTTGGGCCGCGGATTATCGGCCAGGCGCGGGGGCGGGGCAAGCACTCCGCGGCGAACCGGGCCGGCCCAGCCCGCGCAGCGGCCCGGTCGAACGCCAAAATGGATCCCGGCGAGACCCCTGGCGGTCCCCGGAACCACAAGTAGCTAAGGTGTTCGCCTTCACATTGCGTCCCGCATTCCCTTCCGCCGCCATGAAAATCACCTCAGTGCTCCTGCCCCTGGGCCTTGCTCTACCCCTGATCCTGCCACCCCGGACCTCACTCCAGGCCCATGAAACGCAGGACGCCATCGCGGCGCGCATCGGGGAAGAGACCATCAGCCTCAGCGAGTACAAGGACTATCTGCTCGAGATTTACGCGAAGGGTCCGCTCAAGAACCTGATCGATCGACGCCTCTTGCAGCGCGAGGCAGATCGACTGGGAATCGAGGTGGATCCCGAGCAGTTGGAACTCGCCACTCAGCGGGAGTGGGATTCCTACCTGCGTCGATTCAAGGGTGTTGAGGCCGGCTTCGTGGCTGAAATCGAAGCCCAGGGCTTTTCGCGTGAGGCGTATTACAACGGCTTGCGAGATCGCAAGCGCGACGAGCAGCTGGCCGCTGCCATTTGCCTGCAAACACGCACCCTTTCCGAGAGCGATGTGCGCGAACGCTTCAACCAGCAATACGGTTTGGATGGAGTCGCCGTCGAGGTCCGGCACATTTTTTTCACGCCCGCCAGACTGCGGATCGAATTGCAGCGTCAGGGCAAGAGCAAGGCCGAGTTGACGCCGGAACACTTAGACAAAGTTCTGCGCGAAAAAGCCACGGCACTCCTGGTGGAACTGCGTGCAGGCGGAGACTTTGCTGCCCTGGCCGCTGAGAATAGTCATGACATTTCCGCGCCCAAGAACGGGGGCATGATCCAAGGCTACAACTATCGAACCTATGGCGATGAATTCGCAGTGGCCGTGCGCACAGCGGCACTCGGAGTGCCCTTCGGTCCCGTGCAAACCAAAGCCGGCTTGCACCTAATTGAGGTGACCTCCCGCAGGCAGACCAACTTCGATGATGTTCGCGCCGAACTTGAGGCCGCAATGATGCTCGATGAGCCCTCCTGGAAGGAAACCAATCAATTGCGCTTGGACCTGCTCGAAAGAACCGAAGTTACGATTTATTGACTCGTGCCAACAAGTCGAGCCTTTATCTCGGTCAGAAGTTGGGTCTCGTGCTCGGCGAGGAAAAAATGATCTCCCTCGAACAGCACAAGCTCGCTCCCAACTGAGCTGCACGCTTCCCAAGCTCGCAACTCGGCCAAGGAAACCACCTCGTCGCAACGCCCGCCAAAAACGGTCAAAGGGCAGCTCAAGGGCGTTCCCGGGCGGTATACGTACGTTTCGAGCATTTCGAAATCCGCACGCAGGACGGGTGACAAGAGCCCCATCAGCTCTTCGTGTTCCAACACTTCTTGCGGTGTTCCGCCCAGCTCGCGCAAAGCTCGTCGGAACTCCGCCTCCCCCAAAACGTGCAACGGCTGATTGGGGTCGGGCAACTGCGGGGCGCGTGCTCCCGACGCAAAAAAATGAACGGGTCCGGGCAAGCCCTCGCGTTCCAAAATGCGGGCCACTTCAAAGGCCAACATCGCACCCAAACTGTGCCCGAAAAATGCAAAGGGCGGGCCCGATTCGCGCCCCAGGAAACGAGCAATCTTTTGCGCGAGCTCGTCAATCGACCGTTCGAGTGGTTCAGCATGTCGGCGCTCTCGCCCCGGCAGAGCCAAGCTCGCCAATTCGATCTTGGGGCCCAGGCCGGAGTGCCAATTTCGGAACATGCCCCCGTGTCCACCCGCGAACGGAAAGGCCAAGAGCCTCAACTCCGTTTCGGGCTTGCCCCCTGTTGCTGCGAACCAAGCCGCCCCACCGCTGCTGTTGGAATTCACGCGCAATCGTTTCCGGCTCAGCCCTTGCGAGATTGCGTCAAAGCGGAGTGCGCAGTTCGATTGGGAATCCAATCCACCGCCG
Source organism: Planctomycetota bacterium (assembly GCA_029259675.1). Classification (GTDB taxonomy): domain Bacteria; phylum Planctomycetota; class UBA1135; order UBA1135; genus JAJDES01. Next base: position 9,450 of record JAJDES010000311.1, on the reverse strand, counting down.
TAACTTCCACGGCAACTGGCGCGGAAGCACCCGAGCGCCAGCCTTGCAACGCCCAGCTCAAAGCGAAATATCCCACGGCAGTCAGGCCGCAACCCAAAGCCAGCCCACCGGCGCTCAAGCAATAGCCCAAAAGTGCAGCGGGAGCGGCCAGGAGCACAAGTGTCGCCAGGGTCGCCAAGCGCCCCATGCCGCGGCGTTCCAGCCGATGCGCCAGGTGTCGCCGATCCCCGCGCCATACGGGCAATCCAGCGCGCAAGCGATATAGCGAAACTCGGGCGAGGTCTACGAGCGGCAGGATCAGAACCGGCCACGCCGGAGGATGAAGCAGAATCAACATGCCCAGTAGATGGCTGCCCGCATCGCCCAAATAGGCCCTGGGCGAGCCGATCGTGGAGCCGGTGCCTCGCGCGCCTGTCGTACCGCGGCCCCCCCTGCAAAGATTGAACGGTAGGAAGCCCAAAAGAGCGGCGGCCGCCATGGGTGCGGGTGCCGCCAAAGCCAGAATGCCGATTCCTGTGGCCGCCCCATCGGCATTGTCGAAGGTGTTGATCGCATTCAGGGCCACGGCGCTTGCCAAGGGCATGGCAACCAGCAGGATTGGCAAGCTCCAGGCGCCGAACGGCTGTGCCCTCGAGGCGCAATCGATGGCCAAGGGGATTCCGGCGGTGAGCTGCAAGCCCAATTTGCTTAGGGCTGGGATGCCTGCGGGACGCTTGAGGTCATCCCAAAAGCCCGCGCCGAAGGCGAGCAGCAAGGACAGGACGCAGGTCCATGGGCTCGGCATCGGAATGCCCACCGACCATTGGGGATCCACCCAGCCCCGAGCAATCGCTGCGGGGCCCCAAGTGGGTGTGCACGCCAAAGCCAAACTGAGCCCCAGCAGAATCGCCACCCCACCCACCACGGGTACGGCGCGCGTCTGCAATTTGCGCTCGATCCCCACGCCTGAGTCGGCGAAGCCCCAGGCCCGCGCTCGCCCCGCGAGGATCCGGGTACTCGCGGCTGCAAAGCCAAAGGCCAGCAAGGATCTGAGAATGAGGGCTTGGGCTTCGCTCACGGTTGCCTGTAGAGGTGCTTTTCGCGCAAGTATTCCCACACACCGGTAGGCAACTTGGCGGCGACGTTTTCTCCTCTTCGCAGTTCAACGCGCAATTGGGTTGACGACAAGTCAACAGGTTCCGTTTCCAGGAACCCACGCGCCAAGCTTTCCAGCTCCGGGCCCGACAAGCTTTTTGCCAGTTGATCCAAAACGTCGCGGGGGCTGCCCCTGCGCAAAACCACGATCGGCTGAACGATTTCGAGCAGCTCGTGGACGCGATTCCAGGTCGGCAACCCAGCCAAGTTGTCGCTACCCACGATCAAATGCAAATCTGAATGGGCGCCGAATTGCTCGCGCAGCTCGAGAATCGTCTGCAGCGTGTAAGAAGGGCCCGCTCGATTCAGCTCGCCGCCCCAGGTCTCAAAATGGTCCCGATCGGCCAGGGCCAACTCCAGCATTGCCATGCGGTGCTCCCCTGCGGCCAGCACGCGATCGGGCTTGTGGGGCGGCCTGGCGGCCGGCACAAAGAGCACACGATCCAGCTTGAAGGCTGCGCAAGCTGCATCGGCCACGTGCAAATGCCCCCTGTGCACGGGATCGAAGGATCCCCCGAGTACGCCGATTTTTTGCCCCTGAGCGGGTTCCTTTGACCTGTTGCCTTGCACCTTTTTTGCGGGCTCCGGACGAAACCGGTCGCCCCTGCGGGGTAGAGCTTGCGTGCTCCTCAATGGACTGCGGGCTGAGCTTCTCGCGTCGAATCCCGCTAGTCCAAGCTTTGCTGCCATCTTTCGAGTCGAATCCATCCGGAGGCTGGACTCGGGAGGGGACCGGGACGGGCGCCTGCGCCCCGCCCTGGACCCCCCTCTTGGCGCAAGTGCAACGATCCCCCTCGATTTTCCGGCCCTGGAAGCGCCGGCTGAGACCCGTTGACCGCCCCCAGCCCCGCATCTAGACTCGCACGCAATCATTGGCCCGTAGCGGACTTGCGTCCCTTGACCCGCGCCCCGATCGGCGCGCGCTGAGAAACACATGCTTCGCCGGCGGACCTCTTTAGCGTGGACCTTCGCGCGCTCCGCTCCAAACTGCGGATGTGCAGCTGGGCCACACCCATCCCCCACGCCCCCTCGCGACTTCATGAAGCTCTCGGTGCGCACCATTGCTCTTATTGCCCTGGCCCTGCCCCTGTTTGCCAGTTGCAAATCCACAGGCGGAGGTCAGCACTGGAAAGTTGACTCTTTGGCACCTCGCATGGTGCACCACGTGATGGGCTATGACGTCGATCGCGGCGAGTCCTACACCAGCTTTTCCAAGCGCAACCGTCAGCACATCAACTTGACGATTCGGCGCCATCTCCTGAACGAGAATCCGAACAACCCCTTCGTTTACGACGAGTCCTGGTTCCCCTGGATTCTGGACGAACAAAACCTGAGCCCGCTTCCGAACCCGGTGTTTTACTTCCACCTGGAATCACTCGTTACGGCGGCGGCCTTCTACGGCAACGGCGGACCCTTCGCCATATTCCCACTGTCCGTATTGGCTCTCTTCGAAGAAGAAGGTCGCGCGGAGTTCTTGAGCGGGTTGCCCTTCGTCGACGCTCAGCGCGCACGCACCGAACCCCGGCCCACGTCGGAATTCCGCGTCAAGAATCCCTAGGCGCTCAAATCAGCGCGGGAGTCACGCAACTCCGGCGGGATTTTCAACCAAGGATCCGGGCCACTGCCCGGGTCCTTTTTTCGTGCCCGAACAAATCGGAGCGCAATTCCGGCAATAGGCGTTGAGTCGCCGGCTGCGGATCCGGCAACACACCAGCTCGATTCGATCGGATGCGCGCGACTACCAGTCGAAGAAACGCAAGCACTGCTCTGCGGCAGACTCGAGCTGCTGCGCATTTTCCGGCGCCGGGATCCAATGGATGTCGGGAAATTTCCGATACCAAGTCCTCTGGCGGCGGGCGAATTGGCGCGTCCGCAAGTTGATCAGCGTTTCCGTTTCTTCGCGGCTGCTTTCGCCATCGATCCACTTGAGCACTTCGGGATAGCCCAGTGCACTCACCGCCGTCGGACCAAAACCGCAGCCGTCGCGCAGGCTTCGCGCCTCTTCGGCCCAGCCCCCGTCCAACATTTTGCGCGTGCGCAGAGCGATTCTTTGATCCAAGCGTTCGCGATCTACCTCCAAGCCCAGTAGCAAACGCGATCTCCCCGGGTTTGCGTGACCGCCTTCGCCGCGCCATTGGCGTTGCCAATCCGAAAGCGGCCGACCCGTTTGCCGCACGACTTCCAGACCGCGCACCACGCGCCGCTGATCATTGGGGTGAATGCGCTTGGCGCTTTCCGGATCCACAATCTGCAGGTCTTCGTGCAGACGCGCACTGCCTACCTCCTTGGCCAGTCGCTCCAACTCAGCGCGAATTTCCAAATTCACTTCCGGCCCCTCAAACAAGCCGTGGGTCAAGGCCTTCAGGTAGAAGCCGGTGCCCCCGGTAAAGAGCAGGCGCGGTGACTCGCAGGGCACCAACACGTCTTCCACGTCCGACAGGTAGCGCTGCACATCGTAGCGCTCAATGGGATCCGCGCAGTCGATTAGGTGGTGCACGACCGCCGAACGTTCGGCCGCGCTGGGCTTCGCGGTCCCGATGTCCATGCCCCTGTAGACGAGCATGGAATCCACAGACACGATCTCGGCGCCCGCGCGTTGAGCCACAGCCATGGCCAAATCAGATTTGCCCGTGGCCGTGGTGCCCACCAGTGCGCAGAGGGGCTCGGGCCAGGGAATCGGATCGGTGTGAATAGTCATGAATTTTACGCCGGATCGCGAACGCTCATCGGTCGCCAGCAGCTTGGCCTTTCCAAGCCGGGAAGTGGCGCAGATTTTCCGTGCGAATTCGGTCCGCTCTGCCCTTGGGACCCGCACAGCCGCCCCATTTTGTAGGCTGTTCCAATGCTAGCGACGATCATCCCGAGCCTCATCCTCTGCTGCCCGCTTCCCCAACTCCTGCACACGCCGCAAGCCCTGCGGAGCCCGGCAATTGGGAAGCCGGCATCGCCGTCCATTCAAACCACTGGGGACAGCGGCAGTGCGACGATACAAGTCCCCGTTGAGGGTGAAGCAACGCCGCAGGATCCGAAGGCGGACGAGCTCGCAAAGGGACCGCCGCGCGATGCCGACCCCGAGGCCGTCATTTTTTGGAATCTGTTTTGCGAAGCTTCACGGGCGAGTCGCTCGGAGGGCAGCCTGCAACCGATCGAGGCCTTTAGGCTCGAAGCGGATGTGCTGGCGGAAGTCGAAGGCGGCAGTCACGATTTGCACCCGACGCTCACCTACCTGCACCCGAAGTACATTCAGATTGAATTGGGCAGCGGGCGCAAGTTGGTTCGCGGCCCCGACGGCGACTGGCTGCAGGATGGTGACGAGGCCGTTTTGCTTGTGGGCAGGGACACGGCGGAGGATCGGCAGCAGCTCGATCAGCTCTTGAGCCTAGCGCGCAACTTGGTCGGTTTAATGCAACCCGAACACCTGCACCTCTCGCGCTTGGTGTACCTGGAAAAAGCGCCGAGCCCGGTTCCGCACGACTTATCCGGCAAGTCCAAACGACTGGACTGGTTCGAATTTTCCAGCCCCGACTTCAGCTTGTTCAAGGAGCGCGGCAGGCGCTCCAAATTTGAGGAGCCGCCCAGTTTCCACGTTGCCGTCGGCTTGAACAGGGAAACCCACAACGCTGAATACGCGCTGATCACGGACACGTCACCCGGTTTGCGAGCGGCCGCCCCGATTTTCTTGACCATGCTCAAGCCGCGCCCCATGGACGGCAATGTCTTGCCGGGGGAAGTGAGTATTTACACCGTGGAACCCGGCGTCAGCCCGTGGATATTCAAACGCAAGCCGACGCAAAGATTGTGGCTCAAGACTGGCACTCTCAGGGCCGAATTGAAGCCCGATGATTTTCAATTCCCCAAGTAGAACGCAGCGCGTTCGCAGTCGCGCGCCTGCGCTCAGCGGCGGTGAAATGCTTTTTCTAAATCGCTCAAGGTGAAGCGCACCCGGGTCGGCCGTGCATGCGGGCAGGTCTGATCCGACTCAAGCTTGCGCGAACGCTCCAGCAGGGATCGAATTTCATCCTCGGTCAAGGCATCGCCGGCCATGATCGAAGAGCGGCAAGCCGTGCTGTGTAGAACATCCTCGAGCACATCTTCTGCCAGGGGCGCCGTGCCCTTGCTGCGCAGCACCTCAAGGGCATCGCGCAACACACCCTCGGCGTCGGGAGATCTCAAGCGCGCCGGCAGACCGTGGATGGCCACGGTCGTTTTGCCGAAAACCGCAACTTCGATTCCAATTTTGGACAGGGCCTCTGCATGGGCCTCAACCAATTGAATTTCCGCTCCGCTGAGTTCGACCAATTCGGGCACCAGCAGGCGTTGGACTTCGACCTTGCCGTTGCGCACTTCGGCGCGCAGCCCCTCGTAAGTCAGGCGCTCGTGCAGTGCGTGTTGATCAATAATTTCGAATCCATCCGGCACGGAGCGCACCAGGTAGGTCTTGGCGATTTGCAGGAAAGGCCCGCGCAATTCATCCGTGGCATCCCACTGACGCCGCCCGTGCTCAACTTCACTCGGCGCAGATCCCAGCGCTTCGGAAGCTTGGGCAGCGGCCGCGGGGTCCGAGCCAGCACCCTGGTCGGAGCCCGGCGGACGCGCAGCGGGCACTTCGTAAACGCGCAAGGCATCGGGAGCGGGAGCCGCGCTCGATTGGCGCAGTGGAAAGGCGCCCGGATCGGGCAGGGCCGCTTGTCCAGGCATTTCGGCCGGAGACCACGCTGCGCGACGCTGAGCGGATTTCAATAGCGTTTCGCCCGGCGTCGAAATATCCGTCTTGGCCACCGCCTCACGCAAATTGCGCACGAGGAAACCAAACAGTCGCCGCTGCTCGCGAAAGCGCACTTCCGACTTGGTCGGATGCACATTCACATCGACCATAGCGGGATCCATGGCTAAGGAGAGAAAGGCCACGGGCTGCTTGCCTTCAATCAGAAAGCCGCGATAGGCGTCCTTCAAACAGCGAATGAGCACCTTGTCGCGCAAGCCACGACCGTTGAGGAACCACATCTGGCGCGCCGTGTCCCCGCGTGCGAAGCGCGGCGGCGCGACAAAGCCGGTCAGGAGCGTGTCGCCTTCGACGGCTTCCACCTCAACCAGGGCTTCACTCAATTCAGCACCAAAAAGTCGCCGAATGCGATCGCGCATGCCCAAGGTCGCTTCCACATCGAACAACCGGCGCCCGCCGTGGGTGGCGGTGAAACCAACCCCTTCATGCACCAGCGCCGCGCGTTGCAAAAAGTCCAAGCAGCGCGAGAGCTCCGTCGGGGTCTTCTTGAGAAAACGTCGTCGAGCGGGCGTGTTGTAAAACAATTCGCGCACTTCGACCGTTGTGCCGGGGGGACCGCCCGCGACTCGGACGGGAGATACGTTCCCGCCCTCGTTCATGATTTCGTAGCCGTGCTCGGAACCCGCTTCGCGCGAAAAGATTCGGCAGCGCGCCACCGAACCGATCGAAGCCAGGGCCTCCCCGCGAAATCCCAAGCTGGCAATGTGATCCAAGTCGGCGACATCGCGCAGCTTGCTGGTGGCGTGGGCCGCGAAGGCCAAGGCCAAGTCATCGGGGCCCATGCCGCAGCCGTCGTCACTGACCCGCACCAACTTGGCTCCGCCCTCTTCCAACTCGACTTGAATTCGGCCGGCGCCTGCGTCCAAAGCGTTTTCAACCACTTCGCGCACGATCGAAGCCGGGCGTTCAATTACTTCGCCAGCGGCGATTTGGTTGCGTACGACCTCGGGCAGGAGCGCAATGCGCCCCTTACTGGACGCAGCCGAGGAGTCGCTGCGTGACTCGGAAGAAGACTTCATTACCGGATCCTAGCGGATCTTGGGCGCGCACTCTTCAAGCTGTGGCAAACAACCGCTCTCGTTCCCACTGAGATCCATGGTTGCGATTCAGCCCGCGCCCCCCGGAGCGCTGCCTGCAACAAAGGTAGATCTGTGACCGAGGTCCGCCATTCGTTCTCCGGGCCTACGCTCTAGCGCCGGCTCGAACCCGCGCGAGCTTCGCTGCGGCCCCTCCGGGTTTGGGATGCGGCGGCCCGTTCCTTGGACCAGCGGCACGCCAGGCGCACAAAATCCGCCCCGTCTACGCGTCCGCCGGTTTTGGCGCGTCGCTCGAGGTCCGCCAATTCGTCCAAGCGCGCACGCCACTCGCCCGGGGGCCACAATTTCAATTGGGCCATGAATGCGTCGCGTCCACGATGGTTGACCGATAACCCCGCTTTGGAAGCGCCTTCAAACGGGTCTGCGCCCGCTGCGGCCGCCACGCTGCCCGCCAAGCCCTGGCGCAAACTGCGCCCGATGGCGCCCATCAGAATCGACATCAAGGCGATTTCATCCACCACGCGCGCCCCGGAACGGTCTTGAAATCCGCCTCGAAAGAGGGCTTCGACTCCGGCTAATGCTCGCGCTCTTTCGCCCCCCACCAAAGCTTCCGCAACTTGAAAGGGAGAGCCCCCGGCTTCCCACTGAACCACTTCGCGCAGCGAGCGCTGTCCGGCGTGGCGCAACTTCTTGAGCTGCGTGTCGAGGGCATAAAGATCGTTGCCCGTTGCCACGGCGACGTACACCGCTTGATCGGGGGTCAACTTCACCGAGAAATCGCGCGCCCGCGAAAGGATCCAAAGCACCACTTCGGTTTGCCGGGGATCGGGCTTCCACGGCGGAGGCGAATCCCACAACTTGCGGCAATTCAGCATGGCTCCGTCCGCAGCTTGCACAGCTTTGACCACGGCGTGGTCCGCGCGCAGGTTGTCGGCACAAAGCACGACGCTGCCCGCAACTTGATCGGAGCCGAGAAAGGCCTGCACCGCCCGCGTCAAGGCACTTTGATTGCGGCCTGATTTCTTGAGCAGACTTGCGGCATTGCGCACGACCACACAGCTTGCGCCGGAAAACAAAGACCCGGCCGCCAAGTCATCCAGTAGCGCCCCTTCCTCAAAGTCGGGATCGGCACTGTCGTGCATGGAAATTTCCCATTCCAGCGCTCGCGCCCGATCTCGAATGAGCTCCACGCCGCGCTCGCGGAAGTAGCGTTCGTCGCCCCGCAGAACAACGCCGCGGGGAGGAATGCCCTGGGTCAAGCGCGCTTCCAGCTGACTCAGTTGCGTCGGCGGTGCAGCCTCTCTCGCCTTGCGTGCAGCCATCAGACTTGCCCTCCGAATAGTGAAAGGTCCGCGACCAATCCGGCCAGGAGTCCAACTCCGACCCAACCGTTGAGTGTGAAGAATGCCATGTCGACCCGCGCCAGATCGCGCGCGCTAACGAGCCGATGTTGCCAGATGAATAGAGCCCCCGATAGTAGTACTCCGATCCACCAGGCGAGGCCCAGTTCGGCCCGCAGCCCGAAAACCACCAGCCGCATGGCCGTGGGTGCGTGCAGCATTCGTGAGAGCCAAAGCGCTCGCTCCAAGCCGAAGCGAGCGGGTATGGAGTGCAGGCCCCGCTCGCGGTCGAATTGGGCGTCCTGACAGGCATAGATGAGATCGAAGCCCGCCACCCACAGAGTCACGGCCGCCGCCAAAAGGATCGGGGGCCAAAGATCTCCTTCAAAGTTCCCTCGCACCGCCAGCCATGCACCCAGGGGAGCCAGGCCCAGGGCCAAACCGAGGATTAGGTGCGCAAAGTACGTGAAGCGCTTGGCGTAGCTGTAGCCGAAAAGCACCAGCAGCACGATCGGCGACAATGACGCGCAAAGCGGACTCAGGGCCCAGGCCCCGAGAACAAACACGGCCGTGGATATAAGCACGAACACCGACACGGCCGGGGGCGAAAGCACTCCCGCGGGCAATTCGCGCCCCGCCGTGCGCGGATTGGCCGCATCCAATTTGTGATCGACCAAGCGATTGAAGCCCATCGCAGCTGTGCGCGCCGCGACGGCACACAGCACGATTAAAGCCAACGTTTTCAGGGGCGGCAGTCCACCGCTGGCAAGCCAAGCACTGGCCAGTGCGAAGGGCAGCGCAAAGATCGAGTGGCTGAATTTAACCAGCCGAAAATAATCGCCCGCCGTCATCGGGAATCGCCTACCTCGGGCTTGCGTTCAGCCTGGGCGCGGCCGGCGCTCGGTGCGGCACCTCGCTCCTCCGGACGGGCGGGCGCGAGCATGGGATCGGGAGGCGGCGCAATGCCGGCACCCGGATCCGAATCGGGCACGTGCAGGCCGGACCAACGCTTGCCCAAGCTGTGCTCAACCCCAAGTCGATCGAGCAGCTTGCCGACCAAGTGCTCGACCAAGTCCTCAATGCTTTTCGGCCCGTGATAAAAACCGGGCGCCGCGGGCAGGACGATGCCACCCAAACGGGCCAAGCGCAGCATGTT
>JAJDES010000032.1 GCA_029259675.1 Planctomycetota bacterium | reverse complement strand
CCTCCTATTGGACTTTTCCTGGGAGGAAGAGGAGTTCGCGGATCCCGACGAAGCTGCCGAGATTCTCTTGGAGCGTTGGAGCGGCGCCGCCGTCAGGCCCGTCTATCCGGCCGCATCCCAACCTGAACCGGATCCCGATTCGATTGAGCGCGGCCGCCTCGTTTACTTGGACAAGTCGCGCGCAAATTGCGCTGCCTGCCACGGGGAAACGGGCTTGGGCGACGGTCCCTCAGCCACCGCCTTTGAAGATGCGTGGGGCTACCCGGTTCAACCTCGAGACCTGACGACGGGCGTCTTCCGCGCAGGATCCTCGGCAGCCGACATTTACCTATCCATCGCCACCGGAATCAACGGAACCCCCATGCCGGCCTTCGGCGGCTCGCTCGAGCCGGAAGAGATTTGGGACCTCACTCACTACGTCCAAAGCCTTGGGGGGAATCTCTAAATGCATGCTGCAACGCTCACGCCCAGCGAAGACGGCAAGTCCCTGGTCAACTATCGGTTAGTCAAGCTGCACTTAACCGCGGCCGGTATTGCTCTATTGCTGAGCATGACAGCGGGATTCCTATACTCGCTTCAATTCCTGGGGTTCTATCCCTTCGGACAAGAATGGTTGGCAGCCGGCCGAGTTCGGCTGATTCACACCAACTTGGCAGCCTACGGTTGGTTGGTAAATGGCTTCACGGCCATGCTCTATTACGCCATTCCCAGACTGACCGGAAAGCGAGTTTGGTCGGACAGCATCGGCAATCTGATCTTTGCTACCTGGCAATTCATCCTGCTCGCCGCCGGCGCCGGCTTCCTCTTGGGCAAGGCCCAAGCCATTGAATGGGGTGAGACACCGACCGGTTTTCGGCCGGGAACCTTCGAACTCAATTGGATTCCCGTCGACGCATTGATCGTCGTCGGCGCGGTGCTCGTGATCATTCAATTCATGGTGCCCCTCTACAATGCACGCAAAACCAAGTTTTACGTGTCACTGTGGTACTTCACGGCGGGATTGGTCTGGCTAGCCCTGACCTACTTGATGGGCAACATCATCCCCGAGTGGATTTTGCCCGGAGCCGCGGGTGCCGCCGTCACGGGTCTCTTCATTCACGACCTGGTCGGTCTGTATGTGACGCCCATGGGCTGGGGCCTAATGTACTTCTTTGTGCCCCTGATCCTGCGCAAACCGATTTGGAGCCATTCGCTTTCCGTCATCGGTTTCTGGGCCCTGGCGTTCTTTTATCCGCTCGGAGGCGTGCACCACTTCCTCCTGAGCCCCATTCCCGACTATGTCGAGTACGGCGCCATCACAACAACGATCGCCATTGAGGTGGTCGTCACAACCGTCGTCGTGAACTTCTTCATGACCCTGCGCGGGCGCTGGGACGCACTGCGAACCAGCATGGCCATTCGCTGGTTCTACGCCGGCGCGATCATGTACTTCATCACATGCTTCCAATGCGCCTTCCAAGTCACCTGGATGTTCCAAAAGATCATCCACTTCACGGATTGGGTCGTTGGGCACGCTCACTTGATCATGTTTGGAACTTTCACCTTCTGGATGTTCGGCGTGATTGATTGGCTATGGCCGCGCATTTGCCGCCGCAATTGGGCCTCCCAAAGTTTGCGCTCCTGGCACTTTTGGCTGTCCGTACTCGGAGTTTCGATCATGTTCTTCGATCTCATGATCGCAGGCTTGATTGCAGGCTTCATGCAAAAGGATCTCAATCACTGGATGGAGATCGTGAGTTCCTCGGTGCCCTTCTGGTGGGTGCGCACGGTTTCCGGTGGCATGCTGCTAACCGGCATGCTGTGCATGCTCTACAACATGTACGCCACCGCCAAGAGCAACGAGATCTACGTCGAAGAAGACAACATGGCCCCGCTTCAGGAGGGTGCTTGATATGGAACGCTTCTACACATTTTTCTTTGTGGCAGGACTGGGCTGCTTCGCCTTGGCCTTCACCCTCAGCATGGTCTTTCCATGGATGAGTCTCGACGGCTACCACGGCATGGACTACCAAACCATGGAGGACCTGGCCCAAACGCCCAGTGCGGAGTTCGTGCAGTTGTCCGAGGAATACCCCGAGGCCTTCGAAGCGTCCTTCGGCGCGGTGAATTCGGAGAGCTACGCCGAAGCCTTGCAACTGGGGCGCGACGTCTATGTGGGACAGGCCTGCTGGCACTGTCACAGTCAGTATGTGCGCGTTGTCTCCAATGAAGCCCAGCGCTTCGGCCCGGCCTCGACCGCGCAGGAATTTCAGAACGCACTCAACCAACCCCATCTCTGGGGAACGCGCCGAGTCGGTCCCGACCTCGGGCGTGAGAAAGGCAAGCGCCCCAATGACTGGCACATCGCGCACTTGATTCGCCCCAAGAACGTGGTGCCCCTGTCGGTCATGCCTTCCTACGACTACTACTTCGAGGAGGACGGAACCCCTGAGAAGGAGGGCTTCGCGCTCGTAACGTACCTGCAGTGGCTTGGAACGACCTATGAAGAAGAAGGGAACACGCCGTGAGCACCGATAGAAACGCACTGATTAAGCGCCGCGTTCACGCGCTATTCATCACATTCGTGTCCATCGCGGGCTGCATGTTCATCTTCAAATTGTTTTCTTTCATGAAAACAGTCAAACGCGACGAATTGGCCGGCTTCGCCTTCGACCCGATTTTCGTCTACGGCCTAGTGGCCTTGGGTTTCTTGCTGCTGCTGGCCTGGGCCTGGATGACCGGCCAACTGCGCAACATTGAAAGCCCCAAGTACGAAATGCTGGAACGCTTCGAAGCACAGGAGCACGCTGAGCGCCTCGCCCTGGAGTCCAAATCCCATGAGTGATTCCGTCCAACCCGAAGAAAGTTCAGACTCGATGTCCGTTCACCCCGGCTACGGGGACGGCGGTGTGCCTTGGTACTTGCTCTTGATCTACTTGAGCTTCCTCGTGTTTTTCACTTGGTATGTGCTCGAGTACCAACTGCCCGACTTCCTCCATCAAGGTCCGGGCCAAGTGGAAGCGCCTGAGCAGGCCGGGTGACCAGGGTTCAATGCGCCCATTGCGGATTGCCCGCCAAGGCTCGGCGAAACTCCGATCCGAGCGAGGATTCGTTTTGCTGCATCGGTTGCCACTTAGCCCATCAACTAAGCGGCAAGGCCCTGGAGGGGCAACCCGATCGGCTCCTGGGCCGGCTGATCCTCAGCTCGGTCTTGGCCATGGGCGTGATGGTCTTCACCCTCTCCCTATGGGGTGACTACTTAGCCGAAGAAACCGCCCAGGACCAAGCTGCGGGAGCCCTGCGCGGACTGTTCCGGCTTGGCGCCTTGGGACTTTCCGCTCCGGTACTCCTGCTGCTCGGAGCTCCTTTGCTGGAGTCCATAACAGCAACCCGCCGATTACTCTCTGCGGATAGCTTGATCCTGCTCGGCGCCTGCGCAGCCTTCGGCCTTTCGGCATGGAACACCTGGACAGGTCGCGGCCAAGTCTATTTTGAAACGACAACCGCCGTGTTGGTGCTGGTCACCCTCGGCAAATGGCTGGATGCCCGCGCCCGCGACCGAGCCAGCAGTGCGCTCGGCAATTTAGCCGAACAAAGCATTGCAGACGTGTCGCGAGTGACCGCTGACGGAGAAGTACAAGTCAGCCCCGACGCGCTTCGCGTGGGCGACCGATTCCGGCTGCGCCCGGGCGAAGAAGCGCCCGTCGATGCCGCTGTGGTTGAAGGCCGATGCTTCGTAAACACTTCCGTTTTGACGGGTGAGCAAGAACCGCGCTCACTGGGACCCGGCGCGACCATGCTGGCGGGATACAGCCTGATTGACGGATCACTGTTGCTGCGAGTCACTGCGCTGCGGGGCTCGCGCGTGCGTGACGAAATCGAACGCAGACTGGCCGAAGCCGTCGCCAGCAGGCCGCGCCACATTGAAATTGCCGATCGAATCGCTGCGGGATTGCTGCCCTTCGTTGTCAGCTTGGCCCTCGCAACCGCTGCATGGCACGGGTATCACTCCGGCGCCGAGAAAGCTTTGCTCAGTGCGCTTGCCGTCGTATTGGTTTCCTGCCCCTGCGCGCTGGGAATCGCAACGCCCTACGTGTATTGGATTGCCCTTGGTGAAGCCTGGCGGCACGGGGCTTTGGTGCGCAGTGGTCAAGTCTTGGAAAAACTCGCACGGGTACGGCGTGTGTTCATTGACAAGACGGGAACCCTGACGACGGGTGCCATGCAAATCCAAAGCGTGCGAGTGCTCGATGCGAGCTGGACTGAAGACCAAGTCCGCTGCGCCGC
>JAJDES010000310.1 GCA_029259675.1 Planctomycetota bacterium | reverse complement strand
TGCTCCCGAAGGCGAGAAATATGGATGCTATGTCTGCTGGCCTGTCGCGTGCCTTCCCAAAGGGGTGTGTGCCAAGAACTGATCAAGACGGTTACATAAACGGGGTTGCGCTTGTGCCGGACGATACGGCTACCATCGAGGAGCTCCTCGCAGAGGCGGATACATGCCAAGCGGCATTCGACGCCGTACTAGCGTGGGGATATGCACACCTGCTGAACTCTGGAGACATTCCCCATGTGGAGGCTGCGCGGTTTCTGGCGTTACACTTTACTGGATCAAAGCAAAGACCAAGCAAGCAAGGTCGTCCTGGCAAGGAACACCAAGCGCATCGCGATGCAGTTCTTAGACTGGCTGTGGCAAAGCTCGAGGCGTGTGGTTACAAGCCAAACAAAAATAATGCTTCCTACCACCTGACCAGCGCGTGTGACATCATAGAAAAGGCGATGAAGCACGTGGATCAGGGAGGTCTGTCAGCAAAGACTATTGAACGCATAGTGAGAGACGGCGACCGTGTGCAGTTTTTTAAGCCAGAATAAGTGACACGACCAGAAGCCCGCTGATTCCTATTCTTCCGGCGCAACCCAACAAGGTTCTGTGGGTGCCAGCAAGAAAGGAGTCGTCATGACTGAGAAGCTAATCCGCCGCCCCGAGGTGGAAGCCCGCACCGGGCTTTCTCGCTCCACGCTTTACGATTGGATGAAGCGGGGCAAATTCCCTCAGCCGGTAAAGCTGGGCGAACGCCTCGTGGCCTGGCGCGAAAGCGACGTCACCGCCTGGCTCGAAAGCCGAGAAACCCGGAGCGCCTGATATGGGTGCCCCGGCGAAAAAGGCCCGGAACCTGCGCCAACAGGAACCGGGCCGGGTGTGTCACCAAGCGGATGCGGATGACAGCCTGAACGTAACTCAAACCCGCCCTCAGCGCCAGCACCACGAAACCGCAGACAAATACATGCGGGTCGTCGTGCGTCTCGGTCAGAACTGGCGCGTGATCGAGTGCAAGGATCGCATTCAATGGATATTGCAGCGCCGGGACGCTGTGAGGTCCGGCCAAACGCGCTGGAAGGGCGTGCGGTACTTCCGGACCAGAAAGGCGCTCATCCGCGCCAGCCGGGCCTTGTGCGGACCGCTATGCCCCAATGAGGTCGCCGTCCTGAGTGCGCTTCCCGATCGGATAGGAGGTGTCGAATGAGACAGCTTCAAATCCGCTTCCTGATGCGCGCGCACGGGCTGACCGAAGCCGAGGCGCAGGCAATCGTGTCCCTGATCTGGGGGGCAAGCTGATGACTTATCAGGCCAGCCACATAAAACGCCACCGCGCCACGAAAGCCGAAATGGCGGAGCGCGCCGATTTCCTGATTAACTACGCTGAGCGACATGGCCCAGTCACCGTCAGGCAGTTATTCTATGCCGCGACAGTCGCAAGCCTGATCGAGAAATCGGAGAGCGGCTATAACAAGGTTCAAGCCCAAGTGCTGAAACTCCGACGCGAAGGCAAAATGCCGTATCGCGTCATTGCCGATGCAACCCGCTACATGCGCAAGCCGCGCACCTTCGACGGGATCGAGGATGCGCTTCAAAGCACCGCACGGCTTTATCGCAAGGCTTTGTGGTCCGACGCTCCAGAAGAGGTTGAAATCTGGATCGAGAAATCGGCGCTGGCCGGTGTCATCTACCCGGTGACGGCGGAATATGATGTGCCGCTCATGCCGACCGGTGGTTACACGTCCGAGACATTCGCGCACGAGGCCGTCGAGGCTCTACGCGGCACCGGCAAAACGCTGGTGGTCTACGCGCTCTATGACTTCGACCGCTCCGGCAAGGATGCTGAACAATCCTTGTGCGAGAAGGTCGAAAGGTTCGGTGCGGAATATGGCGTCAGTGTCGAGTTCCACTCGCTGGGCCTCACGTTCGACCAGGTGGAGGATATGGGTCTACCGACTCGCCCGGCGAAAGTTAAGTTGGCGGCAGATCGGCGCTGGCCCTATCCATATGCGGCCGAGTTGGATGCGATACCGCCTGACACGCTGCGCGACATGGTGCGAAAAGCAATCGACCGGCATTTGCCAGCGCATGAGCTGGAGCAACTGAAACACGTCGAAGCCCAAGAGCGCAACCTTATCCGGCAGTTCGTTCGGGAGGTGCGCTGATGGGGCGGGACAAGAGGAACGAAAACCGGGCTGAGCATTTCACAAAGCTGGTGCGCAACACGATGGAAACGCCAGCATGGCGCGCGCTGAGTCCGACCGCGCAGGCGCTCTATCCTTGGCTGCGGCTGGAGTGGCGGGGGCCGCAGAACAACAACAACGGCAAGATAAGGCTGAGCGTCCGGCAGGCAGCTGACCGCCTGGGGGTCGGCATCAACACGGCGGCGAGGGCGTTTCACGATCTACAAAGCAAGGGCTTCATTGTCACGACCGAGCACGCGCGTCTTGGCGTCGAAGGGCAAGCGACCTGCCCGGCCTATGAGCTGACCGAGATTGCACTGCCGCATGGTGACAAGCGCGACGGGCGCAAACTGTTCAAGGACTGGAAGGAAGGCGCAGACTACCCGGTGCAAAAGGGAACAGTGCACAACCCGCGAGGCCGTCACGGAAAGAAAAAACCTGTCATCAAATTGGTGACGGCACGTCACCAAAACGGTGACGCCTGAATGTTGGCCGTCACCAAATCAGTGACAGGGCGTCGCCAAAACGGTGACGAAACGGGCCGTTTCGCTTGGGCTGTCGTCACCAAATCAGTGACATCCTTATATACCATCTACATAGCGATGAGGGCGGGCTGTCGCTCGACAGGCGGCGCGCGGGCGATGGCGTCGAAAACTACAGCGGACGGCACTTCTCGGCACATTCGCTTGTGCAGCTGGTCGCTGCGGAAGAACTGCTACCGGAGGCCCAACCCGCGGCGCGGGTCGTTGCCCTGGATGACTGGCGTGCTGCTGCGCACGATCCGCACAACCCGGATGTCTGGCGAAACTCACCGATAGAAGGGCAACGCACATGACGGGTGAAGAATTACGCGCCCTGAGAGAGCAGAGGGGACTATCGCGCCCGGCACTGGCCGCACTGGCCGCAGTGCACCCCGACACGGTGCGATATTGGGAGCGCAAAGTGACGGTTGACCTGCGCGGCTTTGCCCCCAAACTTCTGCTCCGCGCGATGGGTTTGGACAGGTTTTTGCAAACCAATTTGCCCCCCGGTTCTCTCTCTCATCGGGGAAATAGTCCTGCTTACGCGCGCGCGCGGGGTGAGGTCTTAGAAAATGCGCCCCAATTCGATGTAATGACTGTTTACACGATGCAGTGCTGCGCCCGAACCCGGAGTGGCAACGCTTGCCGCGCAAACGCTATACCCGGTAAGACGCGATGCAGGTTTCACGGCGGGCTTTCTTCAGGTCCCAAAACCCCCGAAGGACGGAAACGTATTGCCGAGGCGCAGCGCAAGCGATGGGCCCGGTGGCGTGCTGAACGCAAGTGATCGAACAAATCGACAGCTCTTGGACGCAGAGTCGCTGGAAGTGGTGATCGCCTCCTTACAAAAAGTTCCCATCTGCCTCCGGTGCGCCCTCGGTCGCTCGGACTATGGATCGAGGGATAGGTGTAGCCTCGGCTGCCATGAGCGTCGGCTATGCGCAGGATAGTGCCATTTGCAAAGTTGGAGTGGCCGTGTCAGGGTGATCGGTAATGCGGCCCAGAGCGGACCTTCATCCACCCTCGGCCATGCTGCAACGCGGCCCGCCGCAGCGGACTTTCGCTGTGGACGCGTGATCTTGCCTTGGCCGAATGGGGTACGACTTGAATAGACTTCACAACGGATAACGGCACGTCGGACCCAATGTGCGCCGTTTTAGGCAGGGCGCGGAGTGTTCAGACGCATCCGGTCTACAATCCATTAGCTTTGTCGCAACGCCCTTGTTACAGTGAACAAGTCTAAGCAAGCTTTTATGACCAAGAGAATGAGCTCCAAAGAAGCGTAGAAGCAGGCAACGATATGAGCAACACCACACAGAAATACTTAAGGTTCTTGATTCCTGGCATGCTGGGCTATTTCGCACTCTACTTTGTCTGCCAGACTTGTGATTTTTGTAGCATTGGTTGGCCCACCAATCTCGACGAGGTCATGAAACTTACCGCTGTACTGCTAATCGCTTTCTTTTACGATTTCCTGCGTTTGCGGAATCTTTCCAATGCCCTGCCACTTTTCCGAGTGAATGCGGGAATAATGGAACGTCTCAAGGAACCATTTATCTTAGAAGATGACCGAATTTCGCGGATTCCTTGGAGCAGGTTTAAGGGCGTCTTTTATCCGATCATCGACAACGATGAGACTTTGAAAGTGCGTTCTGAGAACATTCGATTTAATGGTGTACTGTGGAGTTCCGCGGCCGATCTACGTGCGGTTGCAGCCGTAGGACTTATATTCGTTCTTGCTTTCGGTTTGGTCAACAAGATCGGTTGGTACGGAGGTTTCGAAGAAGCCGAACTGCTGAAATCCGGTTTGGTCTTTCTGATAACGTTTATAGTTTCGTTTCCCATTTCTTGGGTGCTGACCAACAAGCATCGAAATCTGGTATTTGATCAATGTGACTATATGCTGCTTCACAAACGCAGCGAGCTTGAAGAGGGATTTAAAAATATTGTCAATGAACAAGATTGATCACGATCAACGTGTCAGCCAGATTTCCGATCTTATTCGTGGTTTGGAAGCACCAATTACAATCGGTTTTAGTGGAGGAAAAGATAGTAGCGCTGTCGTGAAGTTGCTTTGGGCCTGCGCACACCAGCTCAAATCTGAATGCCCAACACTTAAAGTGGTCTATTGCGATACAGAAGTTGAGAACCCAGTTATTGATGCTCACGTTAAGGCCACGCTTTCCAGGCTGCAAGGCGAAGCGAAAAGCGCCAAGATTGATCTTCGATGTAACGTTATACGACCGGCCATCCATCAATCGTTTTTTGTCCGGATAATCGGACGAGGCTATCCTACGCCGACAAATAGCTTCCGTTGGTGCACCAAGGACATTCGCATTCGACCCTTCCAAGCCTACTTAGCGGGAAGCAACTCACCCCCGCTTGTTGCGATTGGCACGCGGTATGGAGAGAGTGCTCAGCGAGACCTTGCACAACCTGGGCAATGCCTCGATCATGGT
>JAJDES010000309.1 GCA_029259675.1 Planctomycetota bacterium | reverse complement strand
CATTGAAAAAAGCGGCAACGGCCTCGCATCCGTGCGCACCTGGATGTCAATCCTGGACACGATGGCCAACTTGACGCAAACGTGGGTCGCCTACGTGAATCGTGTCGGCTTTGAGGACGGCATTGGATTCAGCGGTCACTCCTGTGTCGTTGAGCCTTCGGGGCGCTCTTCACAAAGCTTGGATTCCTTGGATAGCGGCATGCTTGATGCTCACCTCACTTCCGCTGCAAACGAACGTGCAAGAGTTCAGACCCCTTTGCGTCGCGACGAAAAGCCGTGGGTGCTTTCCGCCGGGCTTGACCAATTGCGCCAGGATGGGGGGGGGCGCTCATGAGCTCCGCATTGGAAATTCAATCCGAGCTAGCTACCGAACTCCTGGTGCGATTCCTGCGGGAAGAACTGGGACAGTTCGGGTTCACCAAGGCGATTCTCGGACTTTCGGGAGGCATTGACTCCGCCTTGTCGGCAGCTTTGGCCGCACGCGCCCTGGGGCCCGAAAATGTGTTGGGCGTGATGCTGCCGCACCAGCAATCAAATCCCACAAGTGAAGCCCACGCGCGGCTTGTTGCGGAGCAACTACAAATCGCCCACAAGCGCGTCGACATCACGCCGATGGTGGACGGCTACTTGAGTGACCACGACATCAGTGACACCGTTCGGCGCGGCAATGTCATGGCCCGTTGCCGAATGACGATCCTTTATGACCTTTCCGTCGAGTGGAAGGGGCTTGTCATCGGAACCAGCAACAAGAGCGAAATTCTCTTGGGCTACTCCACTCAGTTCGGCGACTCCGCCCACGCCGTAAATCCGATCGGGGACCTCTATAAGACTCAGGTGTTTCAGATATCCAAGCACCTCGGCCTGCCCATCGAAGTGATCGAGAAGGCGCCCTCGGCCGATGTGGTAGAGGGCCAAACGGACGAAGACGATTTGGGCTTCAGCTATGCCGAGGCCGATGAGATTCTGTACTTGATGGTCGACGAGCGCTATCGAATGAACGAGATGTTGGAAGCGGGCTTCGATGGCAAGCTCGTGCGCGAGATAGCCCGACGTGTCATCCGCAACCAGTACAAGCGCTTGCCTCCGCCGATCGCCAAATTGTCGCGCCGAACCATCAACCAAGACTTCCGTTACCTGCGCGATTGGAGTTCTTGATCGGCGGTTAGCAGCTCGGCCCCGCAAAGGAATCCGCGCCCGATTTCGCATCCAAGCTGTGCAGGCGCCTTCGAACGCGCCCCGATGCCGAAGCAATGAACTTGGGAGCCGGGAATCGGGCGGCTACGGAAGTGGGCGGGCAAGCGCCCTGATCCAAATAGCACGCGGGTGCAGATGCAATCGAACATCTACACCCTGCGCCATGAGAAAGTCCGCCGCGCTCTTGCGAAGGTCTCTCCAACCCGCCATTGAGAATTGCATGGGAGTGCGATCCCTACCCATCCAGACCAGACTCAGTCGGAATCGAGACCGTCCTGTTGGAACATGCGCCCCAAACCATCGAGGTCGCAGTTAAAAATTTCATCGGCGGCAATCGGGCCGAGCTCCTTGAACTTGTCGAATTCTTCCGGGCTACTCATCTCGACCACAGAGCCGGTTTGCATTCGAGGTTTCGGGCGCGACTTCATTCCGCGCCCATGCTCGCCAATGACATTGCTAAGGGAGCCGGGCAAGTCCTCGGGCAGTGCTTCGCGACGTTCGAGAGCTTTTCTGGCTCGCTTGCAGACTTTCAAGGTGTCTTGCAAGTTCGTCTGAATCCGAGTCAAGCGTTCAATGTCCGCATCGGGACCCGTCAGAGAGCGACGCACCTTTGCGCACGCAACCTCAAGCACAGCAATCAAGCAATTCAGCTTGCGCTGCAACCTCTGACGATACTCCGGCGAGTCGAGGTTGGATTCGGAAAACGGGCGGTCTTCGGGCTGCGAGGTCATGAATTCTCCTGAGGTCTTTACTGCGGTACCCGTAATCGTACCCCAGGAATTCAAGCCGGCCAGCGGATGCGAGCTGCCCGCGCTTCGCACCTCTACGTAGGGCCACACAAGGCCCACTTTGCACGTGAGTGTGGAAAGCATTTCCACACGATCTTTGCGCCGGAGATGTTCAGGCGCCGGGCGCGACGAATGACGGAAACATCAGGATCAGTTCGAATGGAGGAAATTCATGCACCTGCATTTGAATCCGTCCCAGGATGAGCTCCGCCGCTCCATCGTGCGGGAAGTTCGGAACATCGCCCGCCTTCACTCCTTGGCAACCTTCGGAACATACAGCCACTTCTTGCTTCCCATTCCAACTGCGCAGCACGGCATCGGTTGAGCCCCCGATGAAATTGGCCACTTCCATCATCGCGTCCTTTAGCCCGCGATCCAGGCTGTTTTCTTCGCGTTTGGCCTGAACCACTTCGTCCGGAGCCATCATTAGATAGGAGGCAATCGAGACAGCTTCGGGCAACGGAATCAAGATGCATCCATGCCCTTCGCAGTCATCCTTCTTGAATCCCAGTTTGAATGACAGATGGATCGTATCCTCGCCGCGAGCCCTCTTTTTGACACGCTCCGCCGAAGCGTCTTGGACCTGAATCTCCCGATCGATGATCATGGAAAGATCGCTGGCGATTCGATCGAGGACTTCACGCAGCATCTGCGTGTCGTTCAAGTTGCTAGATTGGGTTTTCGTATCCATTTGATTCGCACGCTGTACAAACGATCGGCCTGAGCAACTCCACTGGAACTATTGTTGCGCAAGGCCCCAAACGGCTGGTTCTCTCCCAACCGGAGCCCAACGAAGCCGTGGCGATCCGAGGGAAGATGGAGCATTCCCTTCGATGCAGCCCAGAAGAACTTCCTAACCCTTTCGAGCACCTTGCTCCGGGCTTGTGAGTTCAATTTGGGTTTTCTCGCAATCACACCATGCCGTCGTTTGTGGCTGGAATGCCTTGCCCCGGCTGCAATTCCCCAATGCGCCAAGGGCGCCCGTGGGCCTGCTCCCCCGCACGGCCATCCGTGACGCCATGACCGAAACACATCCGCGTACTGTGGAAAATCTTTCCGGGCTCCAACGGTGCCTGGCTGCCCAAATAGACGCTTCCAATCGCAGTGGATCGCCAGTTGCGCAGGCCGCTGCTCAGTGAAGTGTCGAGGTTCAGCCACTGCGGACTTTGAGTTTCGACTCGCCCTCGAAAACTCGAATGCCGGGTTGTTCCGACTGGTTGGCGACCGAGGTGCCCCTCAGGAGGAGCTGTGACGAGCTCCGCTCAGAAAGCGGAGTCAATCATGTTGAGAATCGCGGATTTGCCGACCTTGCCGACCACCATCACGGAGTTCTTCCCGACACTTCCCTCGGCGGCGCTGAGTGGGCCCGTTGCAAGGATTCGAACCACATCGCCGGATTGCTCGGTGGAGTGGCTAAACGGTTCGCCACCGGTTCCCTTTTGGCGATGCAAGAAGAAGAGCGACTCAACTCCGTCCGTGTACGTTTGCTTGAGCCACTTCCAACCGTTGCTGTCGGTAACGACGGTCTCCAGGTCCAACTCGTAACCGAGCGGGATCTGCGCAGGATAGACCGGTTCAAAGCCCAACTGCCCGAATGCGTCCGCCTGCAAGGGCGTTTCGAAGTTGCGCGGCTCGTGCATCACAACCCCGTCGAGAGCGGGAGCTGTCGTGAAGCTGGTGAACTCCATTGAGGAAATCACGAAATGATCCTGCGTCCGTTCCTCGTAGGAAAGAACCACCCCAGTGATCACGTCCACCGCCACACTGTAGTAGCGAGGCTCGGGCGCATTGGAGCGAATGATCGTGAACTCCCAACACATCCGCCCGGCGACATCCACGGACTCGCCATAGCCCACGAACTTGTAGTTCGAAAGGAATTGGTCGCGATCACGAATCGCAAAGTCCCGATAGCGGAAGTAGAAGGGGCTGCGGTTGTTGTGCAGCAAAAGTAGCTCCACAG
>JAJDES010000308.1 GCA_029259675.1 Planctomycetota bacterium | reverse complement strand
TGCGAGTTTGCGAACCTTCGGTTCCTGGCCCCGATGTACGTAGTGGTTGCGTGCCCTGAACACATCCTCGCCACGAAACTCGGTAAACGCGGTAGAGCCGACTAGTTGGCAGACGCGATGCTTGGTTCGACTGAAGGGCTCTCCGAAGTTCGAAACAAGAATTTCCAGAGCTGTAACTGCTCCGAGGATCTGCTCCGCCCTATCCCTTGAGTGCACTGCGTGGGAAAGACGAACCGCAGACTCTGTGATCGAACGCGCCAACGAGCGCGAGAGTGTGGCATTCTGCGAGAGCAATTGCGACGTGAATGGCGCCAGTGACTCATGCTGGAGCATTCGAACGACATCTGCCCGGCTCATTCTGGCGACATTGTTGTTGTTGTTGATCGTGCAAGTCGAGGTATCGCTGGCGATCTGATAAGCGAATCCGCTTGGTGGTGCTACGGCCACTATTGCTCGAATTTGATTGGAGACTCTCTCGCTAAGGCCGCAGGTGCTCCACGTCTTGCTTCGAGCTAGCATCGATAGCGAGATGCACGCTGATACCTCCTGCACTCGAGATCGAGCTGCTTCCACCAGTTTTTGGTGATTGCTGTGACTGTTATCGGCATTGGCGGAAAACGGCTCGCTTCTTCGAACTGCCACGAATGAGTGAAAATCGGTCTTTAATGCCGCATTTGCAACCAAGTTGCGTATCTGTGCTCGACTGGATGTCGCGTTGTCCCCCGCGCCAAAGTCCATTTCCTCGATTACGTCATCAGCGTGGCTCTTCGAGATAATGGTCGCGTCACCGAATAACGGTTGATCAAGGTCGAGTTTCTCGTCGCTGATACTCAGTCCTGTGAGGGGATGAAGTAGCCACCAATCCGCTGCGCCCTCTTTTGCCTGAGCTTTATTTCGATTGCCTGGCATCCGTATTCCTAACGATTGGGGCAGTCAGCGGCGGCGCGCAGCGCCGTCTGCTGCAATGCCGTGTCAGCGAGTGCCATCATCTTCCTCGGTAGTTGTCACCGAGTAGATCATCTCTAATTGACCTTATGGCTCGGCGGCCTAGCTCAATGGCGCGATAGAGCCGTGACACGGCTTCATCATAGGACTCGCGATGATCCAGCAGGGAGTTGAGCTCGTGTCGCAGCTTTGCAAGGGCGCGGTATGCTTCTGGGCCGAATCCCACTTCAGCCTGCGTGAGCCTACGGAGTAGCTTGCAGCTCTTGTGTTGCAGCTGACCGCAAACGCGCCCCGCGTCGCGGGTGAGGTCCTCGAAACGGCGAAGGTCGGGCAGCCGGAACTCAGGCTTGTACCCGCCGAACTCCGCCCTGTGTCGCCCAATACTCGATTGAGTCGCTTCCCGTGAAGTGCTGAGTATTGCCTCAAGCTTGCGGTGGGTTGCATCGAGTTCATGAGTGAGCATCTCGATGTCTGTGAGAAGACCACTTAGCTGGTCATATGTTCTTCGATTCCGTTTCCGTCTACGTGAATTTTCGAACTGCTCCGCCGCCGCAGCAACAGCCGCCAGTCCGCCAAGCGCGCCAAGCGTTCCCACAACGATCGTGAACGGATCCGGGTCTTGCCAGCCATCGCCGGAATTGCAGGTCGGCGTGAGGTCCTGTTCGTTCATCTACTCACTCCTTTATCTCTCTAACGCCTCCGGTATCAGCCGCGGCGCGAAGCGCCGTCCGCTGCATGCCGTTGTTATGCGTACCGACTGCGGGCACGAAACAGATACGAGAACGCGCCAACGTCGGTTCCTTGGGACTCTTGCATTCCAAGCATCGCACCCGTGCCAGCGAGCACAGCGCCGAAGGGGTCTCCTGATGCGAGTGTCCAAGCGGCTCCGGTGAGTCCGAGGGCAAAGGAAGCCGGCTTCTTCCAGGCCTTGCGGGATGTCTCCTTGAGCGCAGAAGCCATTTCGTCAAGCTCAGTCTGCCGGCCATCGAACGCGAGGTCCCGCTCGTCGGTCGACATGCGACTGAGTTCGTATGCGAAGCTGCGTATCGATCGCCGGTACTGCGAGAACTCGTCGTGATGGTCGTTCCGGAATGAGAGGATCTCGTCTATGGGGACTGGGCCCAAATCGACCCCAACTGCATTTAGGTCAAAGGACACGACATTGCCGTGCGTTGGGGACGTCGGCAGCGACATCATCTCTGCAAGTGAACCGACAAGCCGGTGACGGTCTGTCACTGGATTCAGGTTGAGCTTCCTGGCCGCGCCATATGGGCGCAGGATCTGTGACAGCAGCGTGAGAACGAGGGATCGCACCAGGGGGTGCATGGGAATCGACACACCATCTTCCGAGTCACGTACGAGCCCTCTCGTCTTCAGCTCATCGAAGATCATGCCAGCCAGAGCGTCGTCCCCGTGGTATCCAAGTCGAGAACTGGACAGGCCGTAGAATTCAGTTGAGTCCCGCGCCAGAACGTCCAGGGCACCAGACACGATCACGTCGGTGAGGACTGCTGCCAGGTTCTCTGTTGCTTTCTTGTCTACAGCCTCTTCTGGATTGATGACGTGCAGCAGGTCGTGTTCACGGAGACCGGTGACGATAGCCGGATCGAAGGTTTCCAGCCGGTCTTCCATGTAGTCCGGGACGAGCAGGGCGATGCCGTCAAAGAACAGAACGAGGTTCTTCACCCAGTCCCCGTTCATCCAGATCGGATTGGGGTAGTAGAAACCCAGCTCCAAGTGATCGTCAGGATTCATTATCGTCTCACTTTGTCACGGATAACCAATAATTCTGCGGGTCAGTGTAGCGATTCACGGGAGTAAGATACGGTCTTTGTTGGAGCGGAGACATGGGATTCGGTAGTTGGGAAATTGTGTGGTGGGGCCGTGTATTTTAATTGTTGGTTGGGCGGGTTCATGTGTCTGGCTGGATGAGTGTGCTTCAAAATTGATTCGAAGCGGCATCGTCGAGCGGGTCAAGTGGGCTTTGGACACCTAGGGGGCCGCGGTTCAGCAGGTGGGTATTAGTCATGGTGGTTATTACGCAGTGATCACGGAGAAGCTCTTGGTTCGTTCTGATGTCGGTGCCGGTTTCCAGAAGGTGGGTTGCAAAGGAAAGGCGGAATGTGTGGCGGGTGACGCACTTCGTCAATTGAGCGGCTCTTGCTGCGGCGCGGACGGCTCGCTGGGTCACTGTTTCCTGCAAGGGGTGGCGGCGGCGACAAGAGGTCTCGGTATGCCAATGCGTTCGAATTGCAGGAAGTAGCCATTGCCAAGCGAGCTATTACTCTGCGGGACGCGGATCGTAATTCCACGCACCTTGCCCCTGGAACGAATCTCGCGTTCCATCGTGCGCTGGTAAGACGAACAGAAAACCCTGCGGCCTACGTCCAATCGCTACTTTTGGTGGTTTGGATCGCAACGCGCTGCTGGCAGGATTTGTCCTGGAATCTCGTTCGCGCTTGTAAAGCCGGTTCGAGCCTCGATGTCAGCTTTCGTGCGCAAGCGGGCGTTGAAGTCTCGACAGTGCTGAATGTCGTATTGAGCAGCCTCTAAGCTCCGGCGGCCCAGCTTGGGCGCAGTGGGATGGCGATTCGAACCAATCTATTTTCGCGCTAGCCGTCAAAGAGCCGGATTGCGCGTTCCCAAAATGCGAGACTGACTAATGTAGCGCCAGGACCGGGGCCAAAAGAGCGCTTCGCGTTCGCGGGCTATTCAAAATCCAATTGGAATTGAAATGCGCTTGGATCCGCATTGTCGGCCAAAGCCGGAACTTGAATCTCGCTTGCACCTTGGAGCTTGTTGTGCACGGCTTTGAATTCAAGTTGATAACTCCCCGGCGACAAACGCCGGGGAAAACGGTGCTGCTTGGTATTGGCTGCGCTTTCAAGCCACCTGCCCTGCAATTCTCCGCTTTGGTTGAAAACGCTGATGAAGAGCAGGTCTTCTAATTCGAGCACTTGCGGGAATTCGCACGTCCACTCGCATAGGACACCGGGGCTGGACTCCAATTCAATGACGGTGCGCACGCCGGCCAAAACCTCGAAGTGGATCGCGTTCGGCGCTACCTCTGGACCGGATGCAAGCAGACGATAGTTTCCGGCTTGGAGTTGAGCCTGGGCCAGGTCGTTGGCGTTGTGGAAGCTCGGAAGGGAAATGGGCGGAGCGCCACTTGTCGAATCTAGGGCCTTGACGGATATCTCCGTGTAGGGACCCAAACCCCTTTGACCGTCGGTCCACAGATCGATCCCAGTTGTGACAGGTAGGCGAATCGTTTCCAGTTCAAGCACTTCGTTCAATCCCAAGTGCACATCGGGCAGGCGCAAGCTGAAGCCGCTGCCGGATTCCAAAGTCAACGCGTACTCGCCCGCGCGCATTGTCTCAAACTCGAATACACCCGAATCCTCTGCACTTGCGGCTTGATACGCGTAGTGACTGTCCCCGCGCCTAGCGATCAGGCGCACTTGGCAGGCCTTGCCGTCGGAGCCGAGCACTTTTCCTCGCAGGGTCGCCGAAGGCAGTTCCTCGGCGAGAATCTCAATCCACAGATCCGGTCCGAAGGGGTCCACATCGGCAAGTTTGCGAATCGTGACCAAGTCCGAGGGGCTGCGCCGAATGTGAATCTGCAACGGATCTTCGGGACAATCGACGAGTCGAAAACGCCCGTTCGTGTCGGTTTGCAGGTAGCGCCCCCAAAGCACGCGCGTGCCCGGCCTGGGCGTGTGACAAACCGCATCTATTTGCCAGCCCGCCAGGGGTTGCCCATCCTGATCGACAACGGTTCCGACCAAGACCAGTCCCTCGTCAAGGATCGGGTTCCATTCGAAACGAGTGCCGCCGATCAAGGTGGTGGACAAAGTGGCGCTTCCGCCATCGTCCGACTTCGCTATGACTTCGATGGGGCCGGGCGGTAGGGGGCTCATGCGATAGTGGCCGGTTTCGTCGCTGCGCGCGCGGGCTCCGCTGAAGGAGCCGTAATCGCCGAACCGCAAATCCACGCCCGCCATTGGGATTCCGTCGCCATTGAGCACCTGCCCGAAGATTTCGGCCCGAGCTTCGAGTGTTAGGAACAGCTCTTGCCGGTCGCCTGCTTGAAGCTCCAGCCTGTGGCGCAGCAGAGCGTAATCATGGGTGCGCACCTGCACCTCGATGGGACCGGGTGGGATTCCGTTCAAACGAAACTGCCCCTCGCTATCGCTGCGCGCGTCCAACTTCGGGCGGCGCGGTGCCAATCCGCCCAGGGAGTCGCCCTTACTGACGGCTCGCACCCAGGCTTCAGCAACCGGTTCGCCGGCGGGATCGAATAGGACTCCCGAGAGGCTTGCACCACCTGCGGTGAGAACCAAATCCCGTTCGAACGTTGAGCCCTCGGGTGCTTCAATGAAATGGAGCTCGCTGGGACTGAATCCCTCGCAATAGGCTCCCATCTCGCGACCGCCGGAGACTCCCCTGATCGCGTAGCGGCCGCGGCTGTCCGTTTTGGCCGCGACGCAGCCGTACTCGTCGTTGCCGTAATCGCTGATCCAAATCGTTGCATCGGGAACGGGAGATCCTTCGGGGCCCAGCACGCGCCCCTTCAATTCAATACCTGCGGGGAGTCGGCAAACCAATTCAGCGGTTTCGCCGGGCAAAATTTCGACTCGGCCTCCACTGGACAGATCTCCGTAAACCAAGAGCGTTCCCAGGGGAATCGCTTCTAGATGAGCTTCGCCTTCGGCGTTCGTTTCAATGTGCCATTGACTGCGTGTGGGCGAATTGCTGTCCCAGGCTAGGACTTTGAATCCCCGACCCTGTGCCGGACTTTCGTCGCCGGCCCAAAGCGCAGTTAGTTTAAAGTTGCCGCTTGCGGGAGCATTGATCGGGGTTGCGGCTTTGTCCTGCGCTTGGGGCGCCTTCTCTGTGGCAACGGCAACTCGTTCCAATCCTGCTCCGTTCCGTTCGCCAATGATGGCAGCCGTTTCCGTATCCGGCGCTGTCGCGAATGTTGCAGGGCTTTCTATCGGGCCGGTGGGAGTCGGTGTTTGGAGTTGTGCAAATCCATACAGAATCAAGCCGACGGCGACGACGGAAACGGAAATTTTGACAGGGAGGTTCATGGATATCAGCCGGGGCAGTGAGCTCGCTTGCGCAATGGGAATGCGACTTGCCGAGCCAAGCCGGGCAATGGATTCGGAGTCGAGGAACGGTAGTAGCCACAGGCCCCATTGCCGCTCTCCGTACTCCGCGCTGAGCGCCTCGCGCAGGCGCTCGATGCCGCGTCGCAAGCGCGTGTTGACGGTTGCTAGGGGCAGCTCTTCGCGCAGGGCAATCTCTGTCGGACCGAGGCCTTCGTAGTAACGCGCCAAAATCACGGAACGGTAGGGTTGCGAGAGGCGCATGACAGCGCTCGTCACGGCGCGCAAACTGCGTGAGGATGAATCCGACGGCAGTTGTGCTTCCGTGCGCTCGAGCGCGACCAGCTCCTCCCGGTCTCGCCTGTGCCTGTTGCGATTCAACTGGCGCAAAGCAAAACGGCGCGTCGTGGTGGCGGCCCACTGACGCAAACCACCTCGATCGCGGGGAGGTTTGCGCAATGCCGTCAGATGGGTCTCTTGCAGCGCATCTTCAGCCAAACCGTCATCCAGCAACAATCCGCGCGCCAAGCGACGCAGGAACTCTGCGTGTTGAAGCAGGGCCTCGGGAGCGAAATTGCTGGATTCGGAATTCACGTGGATAGCGTCGAGCGCGGGGCCGACACCCCTAGGATCCTGCTCGGCCCGAAACCGATTCAATCAATTCCGGAAAAGACGGCGCGTCCATTCCCAGGCTAGTTCAGGGCCAGGGAGCAGGTGGGTTTGCTCACAACGCCAAGAGTGACGAACTTGGCGCCACTCGGCAGCTTTGCAACGAATTCTGAACCGAGCGTTTACGAAACCCCTAGGGCAGGAAACTCAATTCCCGGGGGTTGCTCGCGAAGCGGGCTGCGAAAGACTGCGGGTCCACGACGGCGAATGCGTGGGTCAAAGTTATCCCAGCCAAAGAGGGGTCCGTACTGGGCGGAATGCTGATGCTCGCCTGTGCTCGACCCAAATCGCTCAGTACGCCCAAAGTGGAAGTGAAGGGTCCCAGGTTCCATTTCTTGATGGTGAACGTCGTGTAGGTATCCGCAACCAACGACAATTCGACGCCCATGCCCAAAGGAAGGCCCGGAGATGTGCCCGTGGCTGAACCCAAGATGAAGTAGACGGCGCCGGCATTCGGAATGCCGCCCTTCACCAACAAGTCCTGGGTGCCTCCAGCGCTCAAAGAGATGGACTCGGTATCCGCAACGAGCGGCAGGGCGTTCGCATTTCCGATCGGAGTTAGCAAGCAGCCGCGTACTTGACCCGACGCATCCGTGCATTGTCCGGCGATTTGACCTTGGTTGTTGATGGCGTTGGCTGCTTCAATCGTAAATCCCATCGGCTCGATGATGAGATCGTTGAGATCGTGCATGGCTCCATCCCATATGAACCCATGCAAGCCGGAGCCGGTGTCACCTTGGCCAACGATTGCGCCCGCTTCGTTGATGTCATTGGCCGAGGAGAACAATTCGGGACCTTGGGTACCCAGGTCTCCGAGGTCGGTCATGGAACCATTCTCCCACAGGAATGCGTGGAATTGAGGAACACCCCCCGTTGCAGCGAAGCCAACGATTTGATCTTGCTCATTGATCGCACGGGCAAAGCTGCTCGTTCCTCCCAAGGCCCCCAAGTATTGAGGGGAGCCTCCGCTTCTCCAGAGCGTGGCGCCAAAGCCGGTGAAGCCCAGGTCGAAGTCTGTTCGTTGCGACTGGCCCACGAAGCTTCCGGCGTCATTCCCATCCCAAATGCTGTAGATGGGGTCTACCAAGACGCTCGGCAGGGGCATGAGTGCCGTGGGCAGACCGAGTTCGGACCAGGTCACCGCTACGGTCAAATCAAAGCCGCCGCTGAAGCCGGAAACCACTCCTGGTTCGTTGACGGAGAAACCGGCGCCGTTTCCGAAGTTGATGGACAGATTTTGGAGTTTGAAAAGAGCGTAGCTGCCGGCGTCCGCGCGGAAGCCAAATGCTTTTTCAAAGACAC
The DNA here is from genome assembly GCA_029259675.1 of Planctomycetota bacterium. GTDB lineage: Bacteria > Planctomycetota > UBA1135 > UBA1135 > JAJDES01. Next base: position 1,538 of record JAJDES010000308.1, on the reverse strand, counting down.
CGCCGCTCTCGGTGGCGCGCCCGACAACTCTGCCTGAGTTGTTGATGTCGTAGGCGATGCTTTCCGTGCCTCCGAATGTACCGAGGTCCTGAATTTGCGCACCGGACCATATGACGGCGTGCAAGTTGCCATTGGCCAGTTCGGCTCGCCCAACCACATCCCCGAAGTCATTCAATCCCAGCGCCAAACTCTCAGCTCCACCCAGCCCGGGCATGACTTGCAAGGTGTAGTTTTCTTGTGAGATTGCTTGGGAGCAAAGCAGCAAATTCGCAACGAGAGCAATGGCTTGGTTCTTCATGTGACTCAGGTGTGATGTCTGCACGGATAAGATGGGGGCATTGGACGGCCGCTGCATTCGCATTCAGCTAGTTGATCCCGAAGCTTGCAGCAATGAACGGTGGGGGAGCTTAGCGGCAAGCGCGGCATCTCCAGCATGGTCGGGTAGGCAGCGAACTATTGGCAATGTCAGTGCACGCCTGCGAAGCACTCGTTTACGATATTTCTGTTCCTACCAAGTCGGGCTATTAATTAATCCAGTTCAACAAAAGCGATACGAAGTGCCGGAATGTTGTCGTCGTGCCACGGAAGCGCCAGATGATTGCAAGTCAAGCGAAGCCAAAGGCTTGACGTAACTCTCAAAATTTAGACCGATTTCCTGAAGAGTTTGTGGCGCAGGGTGACTTTGATTCGGAGCCCAAAGGCTGTTCGAATCAAAACTCTGCAAATAGTCGAACCCTGGCAATGGCTCCGGTCGTTACAACGATTTTGACCATCCTTGGCCTAGCTAACGGCTGCGCCGATCAGCGGCGACGTGCAGCGCCGGCTGCTGGATCGGCTGGTTAGGCATCGTTGTTGGTGTCGCCAGGTTTGCCAGGGAAGCCTTTGAGCCTTCTCTTCATGAGTTGGGCACTACTCCTAGAATGAATGCTGAGGCTCGATCGAGCAATGGGAGCCAGGCACTCAAGGGCCGTACGCAGTGCCTCAGAAGACCAGTGAAAGTCAGTGAACTCCAGCGCGATGAAGTTGAACGGGTTCAGGTGATCAAGTGTGACGACGCTATTTCGCCCGAACTGTAGGCCTTCGTCGGCCCCATCGGCCGCCTTGAGGGAGACGCGTAGCTGGGCAACATCATCAGAATCCTCTAATAAAACCCGGAGTTTCCCGTCATCGAAGCTGATCTCTGCCATTGAACTCTCCATTGGTGATGGCCTGCATGCCTAACGGGAAGGTCGGTCAGCTGGGGGCGAAGCCCCGCCCACCTGTTTCGGCTGGTTGGATGGCGTACGCCTGAGGCGTAGTAGCGCCAACAGGATTAGGGATGGCAAGTGTATGGACACGGAGCCAGCAATCAGAGCGGCCAACTCGAATGGCAGGAGGTTGTGACTGCTCGGGTACCGGATGATCTCGTCAAAGATCGCAATTAACATCGGAAGCGGGACGATGAAGTTCGAGATCACCCAAGCGAGGACGGAGAACCTGGCCAGTATGAGAAGGACTGCTGATCCAGCTAGGAGGGAAGCCAGGCCAAGAAGGCCGCC
>JAJDES010000307.1 GCA_029259675.1 Planctomycetota bacterium | reverse complement strand
AGGGGATTCATGGCTGAGTTCGGGCGCTAATGCGACGAGGGGGAGGGCCGCCCCCAAGTCTTGTGCGCTCGGGCAAGGTTGGTCCTGGCGTATTGCGCTGCCCCTCTCCGGAGTGAGTCCATGATGCTGACTTGGCCCCTGTTTGCGATTCTTCAAACCGCGACGATCACAACGGAAGTTCACACTTTCATTCCGATCATCCCCGGCTCCGGCGCTCACTTAACCGAGGGTGGGAATTCAAGTTGGTTCGACTTGCCCCGCGAGTTCGACTTGTCGCGTAAATACACGCGCAGTATTAGCGGCGAATTCAACAGCGACGGACTCACGGACGTTGTGCTTCTGGCCGAAGGACGCTTGATTTTTGTGGCCGGCCCTGACCTTTATCGCGGCAGTTTGGATCTGTCCCTCAACGGAGCCTACACGGTCAACGACATGGACTTCACGCCGCTTGCGCCCTCAAGCAGCGGAGGCTTTTATAGCGTCGGTCCGAGCGGCCTCGAATTGCACTGGTTTGATTTCGTGATCGGGAACTTCAGGCGTCTGCCGATTAACAGCAATCAGTGGCTCGACGCGCGTTTGGTGCGTTGGGACACGCCGGTTGCGGGTTCACCGGATTTGGTCTTGGGTGTGGCTGCCGACAGCTTCAGCGTCATGGGAGTATGGGACCCCATCGGCACCAGCCCCACCGGCGAACTGCTCTTCACCGCGAGCAGTCCGGTGCGCCAAATTGAATTCGTCAATTGGAGTGGCGACGACGATTTGGAAGTCGCCGTCATGGGTCGCGACAAATTGAGCGTTTGGGACTTGGATGGAACCAAGCTGGCGGAATTCAGCACCTCGGCCGGTGTGGGCAATGCCTTCTCCGTCATTGATCGTTCCGGTGCCAGTCATCAACGCTTGGCTTGGGTTACGTGGGAGGCAAGCTATCGCTTTGCCGAACTGCAAGTTGTGGGGGAGAGCTTCGCGGAGGCACCCATTTACTTGGGCGACTTGGAAACCATCGCGAGTGCGGCCTCCGACATGGACGGGGACGGCAGCGATGAACTGTTCCTCAGCCATCGGACTTCGCGCGAGCAAGTGATTTTGCTCGGGCTCGCCGTTGATGGAGATGAGTTGTCGGCCAGCTTCAGCTCCGGCGCCTTTGCCGTACTCAATGTCCTTCCGGGCGAGGGCGACTCGGGGGCGCCGCCGTTGACTCCGTTTCAAGCCTTGCACCCCTTCATCTTTCCCGGATTCGGCAACGGTGGCGGAACGAAACCGACGCCCAGTCAAGGTCCCGGCGCAGCCGGTTCGGGCGCCGGTCCGAAACCCATGCAACCGGTGGGCGGCTCGACTCCATTTTTGGACGGAGGGTTTACGGCCGACGATCCCAACTTGCCCGGTGAGCTGCCGGCTCCCTTGAGTTTTTCGCGCAACACAAGTTGGCCGCTGATGGCCGACTTGGATGGCGATGGTGACGTCGATATTTTCTATCCGTTGCAACCGAACGGAGAGTTGATGCTCTTCCGCAATCCTCAAATCAACGAGAACTCGCTCAAGGTGAATGTCGGCGGGGGCACCGTGAGTCCCCACGGCATCTTCCAGACGCAGATCAAGCTCGATGTATTCGAGTCGCTCAATGCGCCCGCGGAGGCGACACACCTGGAGGTCATCGTTTGGCGCCAGGATTCGATTTATCACAACGTGGATCCAAACCTGATCCTGCGCGAGCACATCCCCCTGGACCAGGGCTTTCCGAGCAATGTCGAAGTCGAGCTGCCGGAGGGAGAGCTTGTCTATCCGCGCCTTTATCACTTCCTCTTGCGCGAAGTGAAAGCGGATGCGAGCGGAATCATTTCCGAGCATTATCCGGGATCGGTCACGACGTACACCCCGTTGAACGAGATGTACAACTACTTGAAGGAAAGCAATCCGAGTCGCGGAGGCTTGCCCGTCAGCTTCAAAGTCGGCGGCTTGCAGCTGGGAGGAACGGTCCCCAGGCCGCACCTCGATCCCTTCAATCCTGGAGAGATTCCCTACCCGCTGGGCGGCGGCTTCATCTCCATTAGCCTGTTCTGAAACGCAACGCCGTTTCTAGGGACAAGGCCGAAGGCGCGCCTAGCTCCATCGCGCATGGGACCTGCGCAGCGGGCATGCTGCTCGCCTGACGCACGCCTATCGCGGCGTTGTGCCCGGCGCACCTCTGGGAACTTGCGTGAGCCGCGAGTCCTTCCAAGCCGCGTGCCCTAGAACAAACTGCGATGGCCGCTGCCGAGCAGTTGCAATTGGGAGTGGTAGTAGGGGTGCGCGAATTCGGGCTTGCGGGCCAAGTGCGCACGCGCCCGGCGCATGGCTTCAGCGGATGACTTGCCGCTTTGAAGCGCTTCGTTGAATTTTTCGAGCAGTTGCAGCGACGCGCGCAGATTGAGGTCGGCGTGGGAGGAAAGTACGGTTTTGGCGCCGGCATTGAGGAAGGCGCCGGCCAAGTGATTGAGCCCTTCGTCCCCGCGGCGCATGGGGGCGCGAGCTGTGCCGCAGGCCAGCAGCACTACCAATTCCGGGGCGCTGAGGGATTCGGCCGCTTCACTCCAAAACAATTCGGAACCATCTTCGGAGGGAGCGAGTACGAGCCCCGTGGGCAATTCACGTTTCCAGTCGTAAACACCGTGGGCAACGATTTGTAGAACGCGGGCGCCGGAGCGGGTATCGCGCAAGAGACGGTCCAAAGTCGCATCTGCGCCCCGGCGCATTTTGACCCTGTCGCTCGAGAAGCGAGTGACCAGTTGCTGCAGATCCTCTTCAGTAAGTCGCAGGGGGCCGAGGCTTGGCCAACCCTTTGTTGCTGCGGGTCCTATTTGCGGGTCGGCGAAGAGCAGCACATCACATTGGGTTCGGCTGGAGCTGGATCGGCGTGCGAGTGCGAGCCCGATCGGGACGGAGGGCAGGTGCACCAGCGGCCGTCGTAATCCAAGTACGCCAATGCCCTCGCCGGAGAGGCATTCAAAGGGAATCCAAGCGCGGGCATCCGCCCCGCTCACGGTGACCTTTTGATGTTTGTCCAGCCACTTTGAAACGTCATTGGGCAGGAGCATTTGCGACAACTCCCGCGCAGCTTCGTCGGCGCGCTCGCGGTCGGCGCGGGTCACATTGCCGCGCGAGTCGTGACTGGGAGGGGAGCTGACAACGCGAATCAACGCGGACTGCGCGGGGCTAAGGAATTCCGATCCTTCCAGCTCAAAGTAGGTGAGCGAGTCTTTGTCGATCGCAAACAGGTGTGTCGCGTCGGGGGCCGGGAAGTACACCAAAAGGCCTTCACCGGTTTCGAGCAATTCGGTTTGTACTTCGGTCAGATCGCAGGCCCCGATGTCGAGCCTGCGTGCGAGGGTTCCCAGGGCTTGGGCGCGCATCAATGCATGGAAGGCCTGGGCGGAGCCCGCGTCCGGGCCGTGTACCGCGATGGTCAGCGCAATCAGCTGGCTCAAGATCAAGCGCCGTCCGCCGAAATGCAGGAAACCAATGCCCCCCGGCAAGACAGGTGTTGTTCCCCATTCCGCCAGCAGCTCGTTTGTGCTGCGCTGCAGGGTCGCAAGGTGTCCGCGCAGTTGCTCCGGGTCGGGATCGCGCGATAGAGCCAAGCGGCTTTCCACTGCGGAAGTCAGTGCGCGCAGGTATCCGCGCGGACCGTGCTCGCTCACCGCTGCCGTCAAACCGTCTTGGCCCGCTGCGTTCGGACTCGAGTTGGTCAGGTCGAGATAGGATTGGGCCCGGTCGTATTGTCCCCGCGCGATTTCCCCGAAGGCCAGGTGCAATAGCGCGCGCACGCGCTCCGCAGGCGGCAAGCGCAAATGACCGAGGGCGGATTCCAGGGCTGCGGCGGCGCGCGCGCTGTCCGCATCGGTTGCAGCCAGTTGAACGCTCGCCAGGGCTCGGCGCAGATGCAACTTGGCGGCGCCGTCGCGCGAGACAGCCATCATGTCCGCGCGCTTCAATGCTTCGTCCACCATCGCCGCCGCCCCCGCATCATCGCCCTGGGCCAGGGCCAAATCGACTTCGTGCAAGCAAAGTGCAAGCTCCGTGGTGAGCGTTGGTGAAGCGGCGACAGCTGCGCGCTCGCGTTCGAGCCAAAGTGCAGCTTGGTCGGCCGTTCCAAAGGCCATGTAGATTTCGAAGGTCTCGCCCAAGATGGAAGCGCGGGTCAGCACGTGGGCCGGGTAGCTATCGGTGTCCAAGGCGGAGCGAGCCTGTTCGAGCCAGTGCAGGGCGTTGTCCCAGCGTCCGTTTTGTCGCGCGACGACGCCCAGGTCCAGCAAGACCCACGGTGCCAGGGCCGGGGCGCGCGGAGCCGTGGCGGCGGCTTGCTCAAGGATGGCTTGGGCCCTGGTGAGGTCGCCCGTGCGTTGGTGAATCAGTCCTTGGCGCCAG
>JAJDES010000306.1 GCA_029259675.1 Planctomycetota bacterium | reverse complement strand
GGGAATCCGTTCCCATTCCCCGTTCGGTTTACGCGCGCGCGGCTTTGGCCTCTTCGACCAGGGCGTCGAAGGCGCCGGCATCGTGAATCGCGAGCTCGGAAAGCTGCTTGCGGTTCAAGTTCACGTCAGCTTTGTTCAAGCCGTCCATGAAAGCCGAGTAAGTCATTCCGCGCATACGCGATGCGGCGTTGATGCGCAGAATCCAAAGACGGCGGAACTGGCGCTTGCGCTGGCGGCGATCCCGATAGGCATAGGCCCAGGAACGCATCAAGGTTTCCTGCACGGTGCGCCACAGCTTGCGACGTCCGCCCCGGTAACCGCGGGCCAACTTGATCAGGCGAGTTTTCTTTTTGCGGCGCGGAGCGCCATAGGTCACGCGTACCATAGCCGGTTATTTCCCCAACATTTTTCGGATCATCTTGCCCCAGTTGTCCGGGAAAATGATCGGTGTACGGAGACGGCGGCGGGCCTTGGCACTCTTGGATGCGCGCATGTGGCCCCGCCCCGGGCGGTTGCTTTTGACCTTACCGGATTTGGATACCCGGAAGCGCACCTTGACGGCGCCCTTGGATTTCATCTTAGGCATCTTGCTACCCCTCTTCTTCGCTTGGTTGCGTTGGCAGGATGAGGATCGCTGTAGTGCGCAGCCGAAGCTGCCCACATCCCCGCGCACTGGTGAGCCTGGACCGCCCGCGGGAGCCGGATACGCCACACTGGCGCCCCGATCTTGAGCGAAAGAGGTTAGCGACCCAGGCCCCAAAGACAAGCCCCGGGGCCGAGTTCTGTGCCCTCCACACGAATCGCCCACTCAAAATGAAGCTGCCGGCGCCGGGTGGCTCTTGGTTCGCCGCCTATGCGACAAGCCCCTCAGCCGCCTGCGCCCAAGCGCGAGCTTCCAGGGGTCGTGTGTCGCCGTGTTGGGCACCCAACTTTGCGCCGCGAAGCCAATTGGAAATTCGCCGCTTGAACCCGGCTCTTGAAACGGGCTGCACTCTAGTGCTTAGAACCCGACCGGAAATTCCGGCCAGGGGTTCTGCTTTTCAATCCTGACGAGCGAGCCGGCCTGACGAACCAGCCTGACGAGCGAGCCGGCACTTCAAATCGGCCGGCACTCGCTGCTACTTGCGCGCGAGCGTCATGGTCATCCTGTTGCCCGCCATTTTCGGAGGCGATTCAACTTTCGAGATATCCGCGAGGGTGTCAGCCACATCGCGCATCACGCGCTGGCCAAGTTCGGGAAACGCTCGCTGGCGGCCTCGGAAAATACAAACCACGTTGACCTTGTTGCCCGCTTCCAAAAACTTGCGACCCTGATCTAAGCGATAACTCAAGTCATGCTTGTCGATTGCCGGTCGAACGCGAAGCTCCTTCAGTCCGGAAGCTTTGGTTTTCTTTCCTCCAACGCGATCCTTCTTGCGCAGCGCGTACTTGAACTTACCGAAGTCCATGATGCGGCAGACGGGCGGCTTTGCGTTGGGTGCGACCTCAACGAGGTCCAAGCTAGCGGCTTCGGCCTGGCGTCGGGCTTCGGGAGTTGCCACAACTGTTTGCTCGTCGTCATCGCCGACTAAGCGAACCTCAGGCGCCTTTATCTGATGGTTGATCCTAAATTGCTGTTTGGCCACGTTCCTCCTAAGGGTGTTACTCTGATCGTCCAAGGGCCGCGACGCGCGACCACAATTGCCGGAAGCATACCGGATTCGGCTACTTTCGAGCTTTAAAGGCCCAATTTCATCGGGATCTTAAAGTAGGAGCGGCGACTTCCGGGGGACGGGAGCGCTCCCCCCGGGCCCTCCCCGGCAGCTTGGAGCCAGACGGATCGTCCGGCCACCGCAACCGGGCCAAGGGCGACGAGTCCCACGCCCCGATCGGGCCGGCCGGCCGCGCGGGTCCCCGCACCAACTGCGGCGAAGCATGCGACGAGCGCGGGGCTCCCCGCCCCCGCGAGTATTCCAGCCCCGCGACGGGTTGACCTCCCGGGCGAAACACCGCGCGCGCCGAAATTGCGCGGGCGGGCTGGGCCACAAGGCAGCCTTAGCTGGCGCCGCCCGGCTTGGCCACCGAACGTACGTGAACCTCTTCCAGTTGCTCCGGGGAGACTTCGGAGGGAGCTCCGCACATCAGGTCCGAAGCCGACGTGGTTTTCGGGAAGGCCACCACATCGCGGATGTTGTCCAGGCCCAGGGTCAGGGCCACTGTTCGATCGAGCCCAAGGGCAAAGCCCGCGTGAGGCGGCGGCCCGTAGCGCAGGGCCTCCAGCAGGAACCCGAATTTGAGTTCCTGCTCCTCCGGCTCGATCTGCAGCAACTCAAAGATCTTTGTCTGAACATCGGTGCGATGAATTCTCACCGAGCCGGATCCAAGCTCCCACCCGTTGAGCACCAGGTCGTAGGCGCGGCTGGCCAATTTCTCCGGCTCCGAGTCGGCTCCGGTCATGTCCCAATCGACGGGCGCCGTGAAAGGGTGGTGGGCGGAGGCCAAGCGGCCGGTTTCTTCGTCGCGCTGAAAGAGAGGGAATTCGGTCACCCACAGGAATTTCCAGGACTCTGCTCGCAAGTCCAATTGATCCGCCAAGTGGTTGCGCAGTTCTCCGAGCGAGCGCAACACGACCGATTCGCGATCGGCAACGAACAGGCATAGATCGCCGTCTTCGGCACCCATGAGGTCCATCAAGGCGCCGGCCTTCTCCCCCGCTGCGAAGCGCGCCAAGGGTCCCGTGCCGCCTTCGCGTGAGGCCTTCCACCAGGCCAGGCCCTTGGCCCCGTACTCGCCGACAACCGCACCCAGGGCTTCCACTTGCTTGCGCGAAAAGCCCTTGGCTTGCGGCACGCACAACCCCACGACGCGCCCACCCGCTTCGAGTACGGAAGTAAAGACTTTGAACTCTGACTCGCGTGCCCAGGCGGCAACGTCACACAGCTCCAGTCCAAAGCGCAAGTCGGGCTTGTCCGAACCGAAGCGCTCCATGGCTTCCGCGAATGGCATGCGTTGAAACGGTGTTTCCAGTTCGACGCCTTGGACCTCCGCAAAAGTTTCCGTAATCACCTTTTCCCATGCGGCGAAAACCTCCTCTTCTTCCACGAAGGACATTTCCATGTCCAATTGCGTGAACTCCGGCTGGCGATCGGCGCGCAAATCTTCGTCGCGGAAGCAGCGCGCAACTTGGAAGTAACGATCGAATCCGGAGACCATCAAGATCTGCTTGAAGATCTGAGGAGATTGGGGCAAGGCGTAGAATTCTCCCGGGTGCACGCGGCTGGGAACCAAATAGTCGCGCGCTCCTTCGGGCGTGGCCTTGGTCAATATCGGCGTTTCCACCTCAATGAAGTTTTGCCGTTCAAAGGCGCGCCGCATCGCATTCACGAAGCGCGAGCGGTGAATCATGTTGCGCTGCAGGGGCCCCCGCCGCAGATCGATGAAGCGATAGCGCAAGCGAGTCTCGATCGCCGTATCCAATTCCTCGAGCACCTCAAAGGGCGGCGTCGGAGAACTGGACAGAATCTCAAGCTCCTGAACGATGACTTCGATTTCGCCCGTTTTGCGCTGCGGATTCACATTGGCCGCATCCCGACCGAGCACCTTGCCGCGCACGGAGATGACGAACTCCGGTCCGATCTTGGTGGCGCCGGCGAGTTCCTCGCGCAACACCACCTGGGTGATGCCGTAGCGGTCGCGCAGATCCACAAAGTAAATCCCGCCGTGGTTGCGCCGGGCGTCCACCCAACCATTGAGAATCACTTCTTGGTCGACGTGCTGCAGGCGCAAGTCACCGCAGGTGTGCGTGCGCTTCCAAGTGCGGGCTTCTGTCGTTTGAGCAGTCATGGCGTGCGGGTCGGCGAACTGGGTGATGCGTAAGAGTGAACGATGGCAAGCGCGCGGTCAAAGCCGGGCCGGATAGCTATCCGGCCCAAGCTTCCCAAGCAGCTCGCGCAGGCTGACAAGGTATCGCCCGGGGCGATCGAAGCGCCGGAGCTTGCTGGGAAACCGGGGCGCCCGAAATGAAAAAAACGAGCAAGAGCAGCTACCTGCCCTCGCTCGCGTGGTCTTTAGCGTGCCAACGTACGAGTTAGCGCGCGCTCAGCAGTTTGCGCATCAGCGCCCGGCGCAGTGCCTGTTCGGCGCGCAAGACGTCGATGGCCCGATCGCCGTGGGCCGCGGCGGAGATTCGCTCGCGAGCGCGTCGCTCGGCTTCGGCGGCACGGTCGGGATCGATGTCCTTGGGACGCTCACCGGCATCGGTCACGACTCGAACC
>JAJDES010000305.1 GCA_029259675.1 Planctomycetota bacterium | reverse complement strand
TGCTCCCGCTGGCGCTGTTCCTGATCTTCATGATCCTCTATTTCCAGTTCAAAGCGGTTTCCACAACACTGATGGTGTTCAGCGGAGTATTCGTCGCTTGGTCTGGGGGATTCATCATGGTCTGGCTCTACAGCACCCCATGGTTCCTCGATTTCGAGATGTTCGGTGTGAACATGAGAGACCTATTCCAGGTTGCTCCTCTCAATCTAAGCGTGGCTGTTTGGGTCGGATTCCTAGCGCTCTTCGGGATTGCGACCGATGACGGTGTTGTCATGGCAACCTATCTGAAGCAATCGTTTGAGAAACGTGCTCCGGGCACCGTTTCGCAGGTGCGAGAAGCGGTTGTGGCAGCGGGGAAGCGGCGTTGCAGGCCCTGCTTGATGACAACTGCCACTACGATCCTGGCACTCTTGCCCGTTCTAACTTCCAAAGGTCGAGGTGCGGATGTCATGCTCCCGATGGCGATTCCCTCCTTTGGAGGAATGGCCATCGAACTGATCACTATGTTCGTCGTACCGACCCTCTTCGCCATTGTGCAGGAGCGGCGACTCAGGGTCCGTTGACCACTGCGGTCTGCTCACAATTGTTTGCGTTCGTGCACTTCGACCGTGCAATGGACGAGCTTGGCATGCTGCGGCAACAATTGTTTGTAGTGCTCGGGGGGGTGGGGGCGGCTCGTTACGACGGAAAGTATGGCTGAGTTGATGCCCGGACCGACCGACCACACGTGTAGATCGGCAACTTCCGCGTCGGAGTCTTGCTCGACGGCGTTGCGAATGGTGTCTCTAATTCCCGCGGGAGCCTGCCGGTCCAAGAGTACACCGCTCGTTGTACGCAGCAGTCCCATGGACCAACGTGCCACCAGAACGGCGCCGACGATCCCCATGAGCGGATCCATCCATACGAGTCCGAAGTACTTGCCGGCCAAAAGCGCGAAGATCGCCAAGAAGGAAGTCAGGGCGTCAGCCAGGACGTGCAGGTAAGCCGCGCGCAGATTGTGGTCGTGGTGGTGATGGTTGTGATCGCCTTCACCGTGATGATGCCCCAAGAGTGCAAGCGACAGGCCGTTAACTACCAATCCGACAACCGCCACAGCAATCGCTTGATTGAACGCGATTCCAACGGGCGACAACATTCTTCCCACGCTCTCCCACGTCATCATCAGTGCGAATAGCGCCAATAGAAGTGCGCCCGTGAAGCCGGCCAATGCGTTGACCTTGCCCGCGCCGAAGCTAAAGCGCTCGTCCGTGGCGTGCCGGCGGGTGTAAATGTACGCGAAGGCGGTGATGGTCAACGCGGCGGTGTGCGAGCCCATGTGCAGACCGTCCGCGAGCAGAGCCATGGAGCCGAAGGCCAGTCCCGCCCCGATTTCGATGACCATCATCGCCGCCGTGAGAGCGATGACCAGCAAAGTCCGGGACTCCCCCGGTCGTTTGGCATCTTGGCCAAAGGTGTGCTTGTGCTGCCAGCTCTGGATATTGTCGGATTGCATGCTTTCGCCTCGCAGGCTGGAAATACTAAGCCAACTGCTTGGTTGCCTTCACGGGAGGAGTTTGTTGTGGGAGGAAGAATGAGCGGCCGGCAGCGGCCTAGCCGTATTCAGTTTGCTGACTTCGAGAGCCGTTGACAGACGAAGTTGGGGCTAATCGATAGCAAATTGCCCCGGTTTCGCGCTCCTCCTCCCGAACAAAACGTAGAGGGCCGGCAAGACCATTAGAGTCAGCAAGTTGTCAGCAATCACTCCGCCGATAACAACGGTTGCGAGCGGCCGCTGGACCTCGGCGCCCACACCCGTGTTGAGGGCCATGGGTACGAAACCAAGCGCAGCGACCATCGCCGTCATTAAGATCGGGCGCAGGCGAATGAGTCGGGTCTCTTCAACGGCCTGTTCCAGCGGCAGTCCTTCAGCGTCGATCTTGCGTCGGATAGTCGATACAAGGACGAGTCCGTTGAGCATGGAGACGCCAGCCACGGCCACGAATCCGACTCCGGCGGAGATGGTGAAGGGCATGTCTCGGATCCACAAAGCGAAGATTCCGCCCAAGGCCGCGAAGGGTACGCCGGTTGCGATCATCGCTGCATCGCGCACCGAGCGCGTGCTGATGTACAGCAAGAATAGAATCGACGCCAACGCTACCGGCACGACTATGGTCATTCGCTGCGTGGCTCGCTGCAGGTGCTCGAACTGGCCCCCGAGCCGAGTGAAGTACCCGTTTGGCAGCTCGACATCGGCGGCAATTCGATCTTGCGCCTCGGCCACAAAGCCGGCCAAGTCGCGGCCCACCACGTTGGCTTGCACAACCACGCGCCGCTTTTGCCACTCGCGAGTAATGGTTGAGGGGCCCTCGACCTCGCGGAAGGTCACCAATTCAGTGATCGGCACCCTTTGGCCCGAAGCAGTGGGAATTCGAAGCTTTCGAACCGCCATGGGGTCCCGGCGGTAGGTGTCGCCAAGCCTCACAACCAGGTCGAACCTGCGTTGCTCCTCGCGGACTTCGCCCACCTTGATTTCACCGACGGCTTCAACGAAGCCCAAAACTTCCGCAACCGAGATCCCGTGCCGCGAAAGCGCATTTCGATTGACCTCGACTTCGAGCATCGGCTGGCCCGTCACCTGTTCTGCCGTTACATCGGCCGCCCCGGGAATTTGCTCGAGAGTTGCCTGCACTTCCTGGGCCTTTGCTTTCAGCACTTCGAGGTCGTCACCGAACAGCTTGACTCCGAGATCGGCGCGAATGCCTGCCGTCATTTCGTTCACTCGCATTTCGATAGGCTGAGTGAAAATGGCCCGCATTCCCGGCATCGTCTGCAGCGCCGCCTGCATTTTCGAAGTGAGCTCCTGTTGTGTGGCTGCCCGGGTCCATTGCTCGCGCGGTGTCAGCGTCACAAATACGTCGGTGACCTCGAGCCCCATGGGATCGGTGGCGACCTGCGCGGTTCCGGTGCGGCTCCACACAGCGCGGATTTCGTGTGGAAATTCGTCTTTCAGCAGGATCTCGAGTTGCTGGCCGTAGCGCAGCGATTCGTCGAGTGACACCCCCGACAGGCGTACCGTGTTGATGACGAGCGCCTCTTCGTAGAGCCGCGGAATGAACGTACTTCCCAGTTGGGTTGCTAGGAAGCCTCCCAGGACGAGTATCCCGGCTCCGAAGAGAACGACAGTTCGCGGAAACCCGAGTGCACAGCGCAGAACCGGACGATAGATCCATTGCATCACTCGCACGGGCAAGTTTTCTCGTTCCTTGGCCTTGAGCTTGCGCAGTCCGATGCTGGCCAGAACGGGAATGAGGGTCAGCGAGAAGAGCAGTGAGCCGGATAGTGCGAAGATGACCGTCAGCGCCATGGGTCGAAACAGACGACCCTCCACTCCTTCCAGCAGCAGGATGGGCAGGTAGACGATGAGGATGATCAATTCACCGAACATTGTCGGTTTACGCACCTCCAGTGTTGCGTCCCGCACGATGTCAATGTCGGGGCGGGTTCCGCCCTCGCGACCCAGGCGTCGAACGCAGTTCTCGACGATGATGACCGAACTGTCGACGACCAATCCGAAATCAATGGCTCCGAGGCTCAGCAAGCTGGCCGATATGCCGAAGCGCAGCATGGCGCTAAAGGAGAACAGCATCGCGAGCGGAATGGCCGCAGCCACGATGAGTCCCGCGCGGAGATTTCCAAGGAATACAAAGAGCACGGCGATGACCAGTAGTGCTCCCTCAAGCAAATTCGTGCGGACGGTTGCGATTACACGGTCCACAAGCTCCGTGCGATCGTAGAGCACTTCGACATGCACGTGGTCAGGAAGACTCTTACTGGCTTCCTCAAGGCGCTCACGCAACCGATGCGTGACTTCATGACCGTTCTCGCCCATGAGCATGAAGCCGAGGCCGAGCACGATTTCTCCTTCCCCGTTTGCGGTGACACCGCCGCGACGAATCTGATGGCCTTCGCGAACTTCCGCTACGTCGCGGACGCGAATTGGAATGCCCCCATGCTCGGCAATGACGATGACTTCGAGTTCAGCAATGGTCCTGGCGAGACCGATACCGTGCACCAAATGCATCTCGCCCGCGGCCGAGATGATGCCGCCGCCAACATTTTCATTGTTGTCGCGCAACGCTTGGATGACATCGTCCAGAGTGAGCGCGTGCTCAAGCAGTCGCAGCGGCTCGACAACAACGTGGTATTGCCGTTTCCGCCCACCCCAGGTGTTGATTTCGGCTACCCCGGGAACTGTCAATAATTGGGGACGCAGGACCCAATCGTGCAGAGTGGTTAGCTCCGTGAGCGTTGCCGTATCGCTGTAAAGAGCGTAGTGAAGGACTTCTCCCAGACCGGTCGCCACCGGGCCCATTGCTGGCGTATTGAGTCCCTCAGGCAGATTTACCGTTTGCAGTCGCTCTCCGATGAGTTGGCGCGCGAAGTAAACGTCTACGCTGTCGTCGAAGATGGCGACGACTTGGGATAGCCCGAATTTGGAAATGGAGCGTACCTCGACCAGTCCCGGCAGGCCGCCGAGCGCTTGCTCCACCGGGAAGGTGATCTGTTGTTCAACTTCGACGGGGTTTAGCGACGGCGCATTCGTGTTGACCTGTACCTGTATCGGGGTCGTGTCGGGGAATGCAGCGATGGGCAGGCGCACGAGTGCAAGCAGTCCCGCAGCAAGCACGAGTGCTGAGAGAACCAGGACTACGAGTCGGTTGCGTAGCGACCAGCCAATGATTGCGTCGAACATGTGAATGGTGCCCCGCTACTTGTCCAGATATTCCACTTCGCAACATCCGGCACCGATGCTGCCCTTGCGCAACTCGGTTTTTAGAATGAAGCTGCCTTGGGTAACCACGCTCTCTCCGCCGGACAGGCCGCTGAGAACTTCGAAGTGATCACCGGCGTCGTAGCCCAGGCGCAGTTTTCGAGGCACGAATTCGGTCGGGGATTTTTGCTCGAACGCCACATTGCAGCAGCCTTCCCACTGCACGGCGTCCTTGGGAACGAGCACAACTTCTTCATCATCCCGAGTCACAATTCGGGCCGTGCCGAAGCTTTGCGCACGAAGCATGCCACCGGGGTTTGCGAACTCCGCGCGCACTTTTACCGTGCGCGTCTTTCGATCGACTTCACTGCTCAGCCAGGTGATGTGGCCGGCGTGCGTTTCACCGCTCCAGCCCTCTGCTGTGAGCAATACGGGCTGCCCGCGCTTCACAAGCCGGATTTGCGTCTGGTCAACATCGAGGATGACCCACATGCGCGAGGTATCCGCCACGCTGATGATTGATTGCTCAGGTGAGGCGACTTCGCCGAGCACGGTACTCAGACCAACCACAAAGCCCGCAAAGGGTGCTGCGATGCTCAGCAGCGAAGTGGAATCTCCCTCTTCAGCGACGACTTCTATCTGTTGAGAGCTGAGTCCGAGGTTTGCCAAACGCTGCTTCGCCGAGGCCAGATCAATGCGACTCTCGACAAGCTCCGATTCCGCTAGGAGCGTGTCCTTTTCGGTCGACAGTCCCTTTTCTAGCAGCGCTCTTTCCCGTTGGCTGTTCTTCTCCCAAAGGTCGACGCGCGCCGCAGCCTGCAGCAATTCAGACTTGGCCGCTCCCAATGCTGCAGCGTCCAGAACGATTAGAACATCTCCAGCTTCGACTTTGTCGCCGAGGTTGCGCCGGACTTCGACAACGATTCCGGCCGCGCGGGGTGCGAGCCGAGCGTAGGCTCGGGAGTCGTACTCAACCGTAGCGGGGGCCTCGAGCGTCTTGCGCAGCTTGCCGCGTTGTACTTCTTCTATGTGCACCCCGACTCTCTCGGCAACATTTGCGCTGGCGAGCCGGATGACGCTTGAATCTGTGGAGCAAGTCAGCGACGGAAACGATCGCGCGCGCGGGGTGTTGACGGTAAAGACTGCAACGGCCGGCTCTTCTTCTTTTGGGCTGGGAGCCATCTGTGAAGACTTATATGAATCCAGTGCACTTGGATTGCACGTTTCGCAATGGGATTCCGGAAGTCCGTGGGCTTCGCACCAATCGCCTTCGCTGCGAAAAGCCTGTTCGAGGTCGGTTCGGCATTGCGTACAAACCGCTTCGGGCACTCCGTGGCCGCCACAAAAACCCATCAAGTCCATGACCTCGGGCGAGCAGAAGGGACAGTTTTGAATTTGGTGGTCAGTGCATGGATCGGATGCGGACGATTGGGTTTGCTGCTCTCCCATGTGCTTCCACTTGTCGAGGACACCTGGGTTGCAAGCTTCGCACTGCGATTCCGGGAGATTGTGCCCGCCGCACCAGTCATTCTCGGCCCGATACATGGCTTCGAGATCGGAACGGCATTTTGTGCATATCGCTTCTGGTACACCGTGCTCAGCGCAAAAACCCATCGAGTCGACGATTTCTGGATTGCAACTAGGGCAATTCAAAATGCTGTGCGGGGCGCAGAGTGCGGCCGCAGGGGCCGTCTTAGATGATGAAGCGTCCTCTGATGGACCGCCGCAACCGGTTAGAGCGATGCTTGTGCTCAGCAGCGCGAGGGTCGTAGCGATGAGTATTCGTGCCTTCATAGTTGGCGTTCCTCTTGTTCGAATTGTTCGGTGAGGAGTGTTTCGCGTGGTGTGCCCGTTGCACGCTCAAGATCCGAAAGCGCAGTGGCCGCTTGGAACTGTCGCAGCGCGTAGGCACTGCGTGCCGTTAGGAGTTGACGTTGAGCTTCCAGCGCGGGAAGCAGAGTCGTTTTGCCAAGCTCGTAGCTTTCGCGTGCCTGAGTAAGCGTTGCTTCAGAGTTCGGCAGAAGCTCGTCCCGGTAGATTTCGAGGGCATCCCAACTCGCTTGGGCGTGCGCCCAGGCGGAGTTCACTTCTTGCCTTGCCGAGAGCTGCATGGCTGCGAGTAGCGCTTCGCACTGTTGCAGGGCTTCGAGCGCTTTGGCCACCTGTGCTTGGTTCTGGTCGAACACAGGCAGCTCGATTCGAACCCCCGGACCCAAACTCCAATCACCTTCCTTCTCCGCCGCCAAGCCGACGTCGATGCTGCGCGCAAACAACCCGCGTTGCCGCTCCACTTCCGCAGCGGCCTGTTGCACGGCTTCTTTTGCAGCGCGCAGATCGAGCCGGCGTGTCAGAGCGAGCCGCTCGAGCTCGGCTTGCGAAGGAAGTTTGGGGGGATCTTCATTCCAAAGTTCCACAAGACGAATACCTACCTCGTGTGGCCCGAAACCAAGCAGGCCCAATAGCGTTCGGCTCGCTTCGCCGGCCGCGAGTTCCGCATCTCGGAGCGCAATTTTGGAATCGAGGAACTCCAAGCGAGCCAAGTTCACGTCAATGCTCGTACCAGCTGAAGCCTCAAGGCGCGCCTCTGTAAGCTCAAGCAGCCGCCTGGCCGATTGCAGGTTTTCCTGCGCAATCGTATGCAATCGGTCCGACGTTGTGGCCTCAACGTAGGCAACGCGGATTTCGCCGGCAAGCAACGATGCTTGATGTGCGAGCTCGAGCACGCGCCGCTGCAAAGCACTTTCAGCGACACGTTCTCGCCTCGGAACTTGCCAGATGTCGAGCAGGTTGCCGAAGAGCCTTCCTTCAAACTCGGCTGAGCCTCCCGCCGATGGAAAGCGGAGCGCAGCAATCAGGGATGGGTTCGAAAGCAGGCCGGCTTGCACCCGATCGGCGTGGGCCATGCCGACATTGTGGAATGAAGCTCGAAAGGCGAGGTTGTTCAGCAAGCCGAGTTCAACGGCTTCCGATAGGTCGAGACCACCCGTTAAGATTTCGGCCACGCGTTCGCGCGTTGCAGTGGGAGCGAGACCGGGATGGAAAACGCTCTTCGCACCGGTCACCGCCCGGATTTCACTCACTGCTCGATCGTAAGCGGGATCGGAATTAATCGATTGGCACGCACTGAGAACAAGCAGGAGTGCAACCGGGAAGTTCCAGACGGAGTGGAACATTCGTTGGACTGCGCTTGAGGCAACGCCTGCGCCCGCTTCCGTTGGAGCGGGGCGGCTTGGGGCCACAAAAAATAATTGAAGGCTCATTCCTATCCTGATGAGAGTGACGAAGCCAAACCAAGGGCTCGGTCCGCAAGACATTGCGGACGCACTAACTCAACCGGATAGAATTCAGGCGCGGAAAGACTCGAACAGCAGGAAGAGTGGCTGCTTTGGGGGTGCTCTTAGGCGAGGACTACTTGCGCTCGTGCGCAAGGCTCGAGCTTGTGGCAAGGGCATCGCGAGCCAACACATCTGAGATTGCGCGAGTTGCAAATCGCTGGACGGTTGGGTCGCTTCACGATTTTGGCCCTCTTCGAAAAGCACTTCGCAACAATCGCACTCGGTGTTCGCCGCTTGCTCCGGAAGCGATTGCGAATCCACTTTGGGGTCTTCGCAGCAAAGTGCACTTTCAAGTGCAAGTGCGGGGGCATCGCTTTCGCGGCAACAGGCTGTTAGGTACTCGCCGGTGACCAAACAGCGATAGAGCAT
>JAJDES010000304.1 GCA_029259675.1 Planctomycetota bacterium | reverse complement strand
GGCGCCGGCCTGGCCGGATTGGCCTGCGCTCGTCGCCTGGGCGAGCTCGATATTTCCTACGCAATCTACGAAGCATCCGATCGCGTCGGCGGTCGCGTCGCCACCGATCGCATTGACGGTTACACCCTCGATCGCGGCTTTCAGGTACTGCTCGATTCGTACCCCGAAGCCAAGCGCCAACTCGACATGCAAGCGCTCGGCCTGCGCAGTTTCGATGCCGGCGCGTTGGTTTGGAAATCCGGCCGATTTTGGCGCATCACCGATCCCTGGCGCTCGTTCTGGAAGGGCATCAACACCCTGCGCGCACCCTTTGTCGGATTGTCGGATGCCCTGCGCATGGCATCCCTGCGCAAGTTGGCACTTAGCTCCGTAACTGCACCTGCGGAGCAAAGCTGTGCCGAATTTCTCAAGCAACACGGCTTTTCCGATTCGATCATGGCCAGTTTCTTTCGCCCATTCTTCGGCGGAGTCACGCTCGATGCCGGGCTTTCGGTTCCAGCCAATTATTTCTTGTCGCTCTTCGGCTTCTTCAGCACCGGCTGTGCAACGCTACCGAAAGCGGGCATGCAAGCCATCCCCGAACAAATGGCCGCCGGTTTGAAAGCCGACCAGCTCCACTTGAACACCCCCGTGGCCGGCGTGACTCCCGATTCCATTACACTGGCTTCAGGGGAGCGCATTGATTGCAAAGCCACGGTGCTTGCAACGGATGGTTCGGTCGCGGCCAAACTTCAAAACAAGAAGATTTCGACGGAATGGCTGGGAACCACGACCCTTTACTACGCCTGCGAACAATCTCCGGTGGGCGAGCCGGTTTTGGTTCTCAATGGCGAAGGTTCGAGCGACGGTCCCGTCAATCACCTGTGCGTCCTAAGCGATGCGCAGCCCTCCTACGCGCCAAGCGGTAAGTCGCTGCTGTCCGTCAGTGTGGTCGGAATCCCAGCCCAGCAAGACGAAGCCCTGGACGGGCTCGTTCGCGACCAACTCAAGGCCTGGTATGGCAAGGCGGTTGCCGAGTGGCACCTCTTGCGCATCGATCGGATCGAACGCGCGCTTCCACGCTTCGGCGATCCGCACAAGGCAGCGGATCCCGAAAATGGGCTCTACGTCTGTGGCGACCACGTTTCGACGCCTTCGATCCAGGGCAGCCTCGAGTCCGGCTTGCTTACTGCTGAGTCCATCAGTTTGAATCTCAAGTAATCGCCGAGGCGGGCACCCCGCCGCGGGAAATAGGCTCAATACCGAGCCGCCTACAGGTCCAAATATTGGAGGCGAAACCTGCATCCGCAGGCGACCACCGCCCGAACATACAGCTGCAGACGCACTCTGCAGGTCGTTCCGATAGCGCAGGAATCCGTCTTCAATCCCATGAGCCAATCAGAGCTATTGCATCGATTAGAGCTCGATTCGGGTGCTGAAGAAGTCTTTTTGTGGCACAGCCGGCCCGGAGCCTTTGAGCGTCTCAGCCCCCCGTGGGAACAAGTCACCCTCGATGGTCCCGCGGCACAACTAACTCCCGGTTCGCGACAAACCATGCGGGTCCCCATCGGCCCCTTCAAAATGAACTGGGTGGCCGAAATCGCTTCCGTCGACGACGGGCGTCAATTTCAAGACATCCAGATTCGCGGTCCGTTTTCCAAGTGGGAACACACCCATTCCATGCTTCCCGCCGGGAGCGGGGGCTGCGTACTCGAAGACAAAGTTCAATACAAATTGCCCCTGGGTCCACTCGGATCCGCCGTGGCCGGTGCATTCGTTCGCAAGAATCTTGCGCGCCTGTTCGCCTATCGACATCGCATTACGACTCAGGACCTCAAAAGACATTCCGCAACCAAAGCTGTTTCACCCATGGACATCTTGATCACAGGCTCGAATGGACTCGTCGGCAGAACGTTGATTCCGTTCCTGACCACCGGCGGTCACAAGGTGCGCCGCTTGGTACGCAGCAAGCCCTCCGGCACGGATGAGTTTCAATGGGATCCACAGTCGGGCCAAGTGGACCCGGCCGCACTGGATGGTGTCGACGCCGTGATTCATTTGGCCGGCGAAGGCATTGCCGATCGTCGCTGGTCGCCCGCCCAAAAAGAACGCATTCGGAAGAGCCGAGTGGAGGGCACTCGCCACTTGGTTGCGGCGATCAACAAGTCGTCGCATAAGCCCAAGACGTTTATCAGCGCTTCAGCCATTGGTATTTACGGCGAAGGCGGAAACGACGTACTGGACGAAAACAGCTCCCCCGGTACGGGTTTCCTCGCCGACGTATGCAAGGAATGGGAAGCCGAATCGAACCAAATCGAAGCCGTGCGCAGCGTGCAAATGCGTTTCGGCGTCATCTTGGCCGCAGGCGGCGGGGCCTTGGCCAAAATGCTACTGCCCTTCAAACTCGGCGCCGGCGGCAAACTCGGTGACGGAAAACAATGGATGAGCTGGGTCGCACTTGACGACGTAATCGGGGCCATCCATCACGCGCTCATCACCGATGAAATCTCGGGCCCGGTCAATGTTGTCGCTCCCCAGCCCGTCAGAAACGACGAGTACACAAGAACATTGGGTAGCGTTTTGAATCGCCCCACCATCCTCCCCATGCCCGGCTTTGCGGCCCGACTCGCATTTGGAGAAATGGCCGACGCCCTGCTGCTCAGCAGTCAACGCGTACTCCCGACAAGGCTTGAAGCCGCGCAATTCAAGTTTCACTACCCCGACCTTGAATCGGCCCTGCGCCACCAATTGGGGCGCTGACACCAAAGCCACTGGTTAAGTTCTGCGAGCGGCGGATTCAATCGACACAAAATCGATTGAATACCCCGCGGGTTTATTTCATAGGCTCCAGACAGG
>JAJDES010000303.1 GCA_029259675.1 Planctomycetota bacterium | reverse complement strand
AGGGGGACATTGTCGTCGTCCGAGCCGGCGTTTACGGCGGGGTGATCATCAACGACAAGGGACTGACCATTACAGCCCTTGAAGGTTCGCGGCCCGTTATCGAAGGCGGCATCCACATCCGCAACCTTGAGCAACAGCATGCTTTTGACTTGCGCGGCTTCGAAATTCGCTCAATCGACCAAGGCTATGCGGCCAGCTTCGAATACAACAAGGGACCGATCAGCGTAGAAGACTGCAGCTTCGGTGGTACAGATTCGGCACTGGTCAGCGGCGGCATTTTCGCCGGAATGAACGAGTCCTTGACCTTTGTTCGGGTTGATTCCGAACCTATCGTCACCGAAGGCTCTTCCTCCACACGCGCGGCCCTGCTTTCCTTTGAAAGCAACATCCACATCTACGAGGGCAGCTACGTCGGTCCCGCGGGTGTCCAGGGCTTCTTCGCGCCCCTGCCGGGTTCCAATGGTCTTGAGGCTTTTGGCGGATTGCTATTCGCCTCCAACGCGGCCTTCAGAGGAGGTCGCGGTGGTAGTGGTGGATCATTCGCCAACAATTGCAGTGCCGGAGCCAGCGGTGGCGACGGGCTCTACTTGAGCGGCGGCATCGACGCCTTTGGAGCCGGCTCGACCGCAATTGGCGGCGCCGGAGGACAAGGCGGGCCGGGTTGCTCCAATGGTCTCGCCGGTTCCACCGTGCGAACATTGGGCGCCGAATTCACTTACCTGCCCAATGAGAGTCGACGACTCCAATCTCCCTTGACCGCCAGCGCTGCGACGGGCATCACCCAGAGCTACTTTGGCGAACCTGGGGAAATGGTCCTGTTGGCGCTGTCGGCACGCCCGATGCCCGCAGTGTTCACCGAGATGTTTTTCGGCAGCATTCACGTGGACTCCATGAGCCACATCCAAATGGTCGGCGTCATTCCGCCATCGGGCGTGTTCACCAAGGATCTGAGCGTGGGTGGAATGAACGGCAGCGGCATCGCCGGTGTTCCTATCTATGAGCAAGCGGCCTTTACCGACATGCTCGAGGACACTTTGGTCCTGAGCTCTCCATCCGTGGTTGTACTTTTGGATGCCTCCAAACTGTGAAGCTCTCCAAACTGTGAAGTAAGTGCTTGGCGACTGCGCACGCTTGTGCGCGCCAAGCTCTCCACAGAACTTCCATCAGTCGAATGCGCTATGGCGCCTTCGGCTGATTTTTTTTGTGGCGACTTAAAACCCGCTTAGGAAGCGACGCTTTGAATGCCACCCGGAAATGCCCCCTTGACCGGGTTGACGCATTTCACATCCAGGGGCACATGCAGAATTCCGCGAGCAACCAACAAGAGGAATGCTTGCTGCAACTCCTGGGCGCCGCCGCAGAGATCCAGAATTTCCTCTGCTGTCCGCGCTCCATCGGACAACTGACATAGCTGCCACTCCTCGTCCGTAAGACGATACGCGAGAGAAGAATTCGTGACGTAGGCGGCGGCCGTCTGCTGCGCAGGCAATTGCCGGCCCGCAGCTTCGAATTCTTCCTGCGTCAGAGACGCAAACGGATCAAAGTCGAATTGAGTCAGGTAGGTTTCCCGGGGTACCGATGGGCGCATCGGTGCGAGCTCTTGCCATTCGAAGGGCAAGCCTCCCCCATTCGTCCAGTGCGTAATCTCGCGCACTCGCTCCGGTGCTTCCGTCAGGTAAATGTAGAACGCCATGCGCGTAATGGCTTCCGCGTCACCTCGAGCCATATAAGCATGGTGCAGCGGCGTGCGATCGACACGCACCTGCCCGCCGCGGTAGCTGTAATCCCAGCGACCATCTTCCTGTTGGAAAACATCCACATCGAGCAGATCGCCTCCCGTCTGCCAAATATCATCTTCCGGCGACAGTGAGAAGGTGCCCATGTAACTCGAAAGCTGCACGGCATCGCGACGTTGATTGAGGTATTGGTAGCTCTCTCGATCTTCGGCTTCCGTTGCACCGGGGAATCCGATGAACCACTGCACACTAACAGCGATCTTCGATGCCGACAGGGCATCAAGCATATCCCCCACGCGCATCAAGTCGTTGCCCTTGACCATCAAGTCCAAGACCCGTTGATTGCCTGATTCAAACCCGAATTGCATGAAGCGTGCGCCGCCCGCATAGAGCAAATCGGTGTATTGACGATCGGTGAAGAACTTCTCGAATTTGGTTTCCGCGCCCCAGAAGATCCGCTCCTCCTGCGGCCGCGCCTGATTCCAGAGGGCCAGGGACTTCATGATTCGTGGCGAAGTCAATGGGTCCCACAGAATGAAATGCTTGATGCCCGTCTGAGCCTGAATATGTTCGATGTCCGCAATCGCCAACTCCGGGCGACGAAAGCGAAAGCCGCCTTTGATCGATGAGGAACAAAACGTGCACTTGCCGTAATAACAGCCGCGCGACGTTTGGTAGTTGGCAATGGTGTAGGGCAGGAAATAGCGGCCCACAGCGATGGTCGAGTAATCCGGCGCCGCGGCCAAATTGAGGTCTGAAATCTCGACCCGAGCGGGGCGCCTGGGGACCCCATTGGCATCCAAACTCCAAAGGTTTGTCGCCTGTGACAAATCCGCGCCGGTTTCGAGCCCGTCCAGGAAATCGGGGAAAGACTGCTCGGCCTCGCCGGGCATGGCGTAGTCCGCGTAATGATAAAAGCGCGCGTCCGTGCAAAGTTCAGCTTGGTATGAAGTGATCATGGCCCCGCCCACGATGGTCACAACATCCGGAAAGGACCGCTTTACGGCCTTGAGCAGGGCCAAGCCTTCAACCAACTGTTCGCTGAACGGAATGCTGACTGCAACAACATCGGGAGCCGTGGCCGCAATGGCTTCCATGCAAGTTGTGTTGACCAAGCGCGAAATCGGATTGTCGAACTCCGACTCCAAGTAGCCGTGCAGTTCGTCGGCCATCCCGGACTTGCCCGGGGAAAAGAGCGCATTGCGGGCGTAGGCCACGCGCAGGAGGTTTGAGATCGTGGCATAGGCCCGATTGACCTTTTCGGGCTCCAAAAATTGCTCGAGCGTCTTCAAGTCGCGGCCGGCTTGCTCGGCATGCAACAGTTCCTCAAAGGGCACCATGCCCAGCGGCGCCATGGCCTGCAGCGTGTGGGCCTCCATGGCCGTGAGGTCAGGCTTGGCTCTAAGCCGTTTCCAATCGCTTTCGAATTCGTCCCGTAAGGCCGCGACATTTTCGGTCTTGAGAAGTTGCTCAAACACCAAGAGGTTGGCGTCCACAATGGTCGCCGTGTGGCCCGCAGCACCGACGCATCCCGCCAACAACGGCAGGGCTCCGTAGGGCGACCCCGGGATGTTCCGGTTAGGAGGATAGACGAGGGTGACGTTCATGATGGGAAAGGCCCAAAGCTCGCTTGTGTGCGCTGACTAGCTCGGGATGCGGACTGGCCCCGAGCCTAGCGGCTTGCCAATGAAGCTCGCGCCGGATACGCCCCCAATGGGATTGTGAGAGCATCCGAGCTTTTCGTCCGAGATCAGCCGTCAGCTTATTCGCGGGTAGAGATGTTCGCTGCCCAGTTTATCGGAGTTCGCGCGGATTCAGTTTGTGGAGAGTCCCCCATTGAAGTGAAATTCGACCCGGTCACCCCCTTGTTCGGAGTAGCGGTCCTATCCGCGCCTCCATTTCAGGTTCTCAATCCCAGGCCCAAGGGGCCCACAATTGTACCTCCCCGGGGCGCCGGCCGTGGCCGCAGATGGGACCCGAGCGCTATGCTCAGGCGGTTTTCACGACCCCAAATGTAAGAGAAAAGCCATCGCAACTCCCCGCCTCACCGCCTGCCTAGTCAACTTTGATTCAGGTCTATTTGCCTTGGCCTGCGTCGAATCGCTCAGGGCGGATTGGCAGCGCGCGGGTTGGGCGCCCGAGGACCTGGAAATCATTGTGGTGGACAACGCTTCGCCACAGGATCAGGAAGACGCCCTCGCCCGCCTGCAAGCCGTCGGCGCCAAGGTGATTCGCAGCCCAGAAAATCTCGGGTATTCAGGCGGTGTCAATTTGGCCTATGCGGCCAGTAACCAGTGCAATTCCCGCTCGTCGAACGATTGCGTTGCGATCCTCAACGCCGACGTTGTATTCATGCCCGGTTCGGTCCAGGCCCTGGTCGATTACGTCCGCAATCATGAGCGCTGCGGAGCGGTGGATGCGCGCGCCTGCATCGATCCGGCCGGTTCCCTGCTTTTGCCCATCAACATCATCCCGACCCTGGCAGAGCAACTGTGGGTCACGGCCGCGCGGCACTTCCCACGCTACGCGCGCAGCTACGCCGAAAAAAGGCGGCAGCTATCGGTGCCCTACTGGAGCGCAACAGGTCCCCTCAAGGTGCCTATGCTTTCGGGCTGTTGCCTCTTCATGCGGCGCGAAGTGGTGGACGAGTTGGGTTCCCCCTTGGACCCCCGTTATCCACTCTATTTCGAAGACACCGACCTCTTTCGCCAGCTGGAAGCGCGCGGCTACGATTTGGTTCACCACGGCGGCGCACCGATCCTGCACCACTGGTCGCGCTCTGCCGGCGTGGGCGGACAAGGGCAAGGCGAAACCCTGCGCCGCTTTCACGCCAGCAGGCGCATCTACTTCAACAAATTCTTTGGTATGCGCGGCCGACTGGGCCTAAGCCTCATCGACGGACTCAATAAATGCATGCCCAAGTCACGCATTGCCGAGCCGATTCACAGGATCCAGGATCTCGGTCCCGTCGATGCCGCACCGACTGTGTCGTTTCCAAAGGAAGTGCGCTACGTGCTCGAGTTTTCCCCCGACTCCAAATGGATCGTTGGAATGGGAATCCTGGGCAGCGGTCGCACATGGACTCCGGCGCCGGCCACGTGGGAGTGGTTCTTCCAAACGGAGACGTTTGTGCGCGGCTTTGATCTGGATACGGGAGAGTTGCTCGGCGCGTGGCGTTTCCAAAAAACGAGCCCCGGCCGCGAACAGCCCTTGAGCATGTCCGAATTGGGCATCGTTCCCGCACCATCCCCACAGTCCTGAATTGGCGAATTTCATGAACCCGCGCAGTCCGCTCCCCATTGCCATTCAACAGCCGAGCTCAGGCCGTGTGCTGCTCCTGGCCCCCCACGCGGATGACGATGTGATCGGTGCGGGTGGAAGCCTTTGCCTGCACCGCATGGCGGGCGATCCGGTGCATGTCATCGTTGCCTTCAGCGGCTTGGCCGGCGATCCCGACGGGCGCTATTCCGGCGCGGACTACGCGGCGCTGCGCCAGGCGGAAGCGCGAGAGGGCGGCTCGCATCTGGGCCTTTCCGAGTACGAATTTTGGGGCCAGCCGGAAGGTCATGAACCCTCGCCTGAAGAATTGATTGCGGCTGTGCGCACGCTTGCGGAGCGCATTCGCGAATGGAAGCCGGACATCATTTATGCGCCCTGGATCGGCGAATATCACTTAGATCACTACACCCTGTCGCGCGTGGCTCAAATGGCTCTGTACGCCTTGAACTACACCGGCGAAGCCTGGGGCTGGGAAGTGTGGACTCCGCTCATACCCACCCACATCGTCGACATTTCAAGCGTGTACGAACGCAAGGTCGCTGCACTGCGGGCCCATCAGAGTCAGCTCGCGTATCAAGATTTGATTCATATGGGGCTATCCATCAGCGCCCAACGCAGCATGTACATTTCTACCGCAGCGACACACGGCGAAGCCTTTTGCCCGCTCGGTGAGCCCCTCGAACACGATGCCCAGCTGCTGAATCAGGCAGGTATCCAGCGGGGAAGCTTGTCCAAGGGGTAGAATTTGGATGCTTGAGTCCAGCGCCTGACCCCGATTCATTTTGAGGCCGGCAACCTTGGCTCTCGACCACGGCTCGGCCCGACAGCAACTATCCAACGTTCAGGGATTTGCCAAGCAGAGCCTTGCTCCCCCTAGACAATCCCAAAGCAGCAAAGGCAAAGCAGGAAAGCCAGTATGGGTCACAGGAGATCGAAGATTCAGGGTCTAGGGATGTCCGTCCCCGAGGGCGGCCTGACAACCAATGAGCACCTGACCCAGTGGATGGATAGCTCACCCGAATGGGTCGAAAAGCGCACCGGCATCAAGCAGCGCTATTGGGCAGCCAAGGACAATCACAGTTCGGTTTCGAGCCTAGCTCTACCCGCTTGCGTCGACGCACTGAGCGATGCCAACCTGGACAAGTCCGAGCTGGATTTGATCATTTTCGCCACGCTCAGCCCCGATGCGTCCTTTCCCGGCTCCGCTTGCTTCCTACAGGCGCACCTCGACGTTCCGGGCATCGCCGCCCTGGACATCAGGCAGCAGTGCACGGGATTCCTCTACGGACTATCCATTGCGGACCTTTATGTGCGCGCTGGAATTTATCGCAATGTGCTGCTCGTCGGCGCGGAGATGCAATCCAAGTGCCTGGATGTATCCACGCGCGGGCGTGACATGACGGTCTTGTTCGGCGACGGTGCCGGCGCCGTCATCGTGAGCGCTACCGAAGTCGAAGACGAGTCGGCGAATTCGAAGGAATCCTTCATTCGTTCCAGTCACCTGCACGCGGACGGCCATTTCGCCAAGGACCTCCTGTGGGAGTCACCCGGCACGGCCAATCGCATCTGGAACCCCGAAGAGTTGGTCAACTCGCCCGAGGCCTTCCCCCAAATGAACGGTCGATTGGTGTTCACCAATGCCGTCAGGCGCATGCCCGAGGTTACGCTCGAGGCACTTGAGGCCAACGGCATGAGCGCGGAGGACATTGACCTCTTCGTGCACCACCAGGCAAATAGGCGCATTAATGAGAAGTTCGCTGATGCCCTGGGCGTGGAACCTGAAAAAGTATTCAGCAGCATTGAAAACTACGGAAATACAACCGCGGCCACGATTCCAATCGGCTTGTTCGAAGCGCGCAGAACGGGAAAATTGAAAGCGGGCACCATGGTCGCATCGGCCGCATTCGGAAGCGGATTCACGTGGGGTGCTTCGATCTACCGTTGGTGAGTTCCTGCGCGACAACAGGCGCGACAACAGGCGCGACAACAGGTCCGACAACGGGTCCGACAACGGGTCCGCATCGCAGCGCAAACGTCGCCATTCGGTCGCTAGCTCAGACCAAATCGGTCTCGCCCAATTGATACCACCAGCGCTCGCGCAGGTACTCCATATCCCATCGGTGCGCCTGGCGCCCAACGGTTAAAAGATCGGATGGATACAGCTTCCAATGCCATTTCTGGAAGCGCATGAACCAGCTGGACCATTCGGGAAAAATGGCCACTAGCGATTCGGCTCCGTCGGCGCGGCACCCGCCCAAAAAGGATTCGTGCAAAAGATCCGCAGCCTCGGGATCATCCTCGGGAACCAGCCAATCCATGAGGATGCCCATCTTCGGTGCGATCCAATCTCCTACGCGGTACACGTACAGCCCGCGCAAACCTCCACTCGTATCGCGCAAGCCGTAAACACGGTAGTCGTAAAAAGGGTTGTCCAAGTAGCGCCACTGAATGAACGCCGCATCGCGGATCACGCTCGCCCCCCACGTCGGTCGAGCTTTATCGCCGCCGGCACAACGATCGTAGAGTGCTCGCACTTCGGGGCCCAAACTGGTCAACGGTTCCACCCCGGCCGCCGCTGAACTCGAGCCGTCACCCACAGGCCGCCCCAACAGCAATTGCGTGCGCACAACTTCATATTGGAAGTAGCGCTCGCCCAAGCGATTGGCTTCTTCGATCGGCCATCCGAAGGTAACGACATCCCGCCCAGGTCCGGTTGTGGCCGCCAAGTACTCAAGCCCGATCTGGACAAACAACCCGGGACGCTTCAACCCGCGTCGATGCTCGGGGTGCGCAAAGGAGTCGGTGATTTGAGAGAACGTCGCATCTTCACCATCACAGCGCACGCGGTATGGATATCCGGCGTACTGACCGACAATTTTGCCGTCGCAAGCCGCAACCCATATGCGCTTCCCGGCGGGATTGGCTTCAAATGCCCAAGTCCACTCCGCCACACTGCGCGGCTTGAAGCCCGCGTTGTTTTCGGCAAAGACCAGATTGAAGCACTCCAACAGCGAGTCTCGATCCTCCGACTGGTACGCGCGGATTTCGTATTCACTCACAGCGCGGACTCCCCTTGCGCATGTGCCGAGTTGGGTTCGCGGGCGCCCGGCCACGCGTCAGCGCGCAAGGCAAACCCAAACCATGTTGCACCTGCAGCCGCCGGTCCGATTTCCAATCGGCGCCGATCGCGAACACTTGTAGGCTCCCCCACTTGACCTTGCTCAAGCTTCAAAAATCAAATCCCCCAGGCTGTAGTTCCAATTGTGATAGAGCCAGCGCATGGTCATTTGCCGGGCAAAGTGTCGCGCTGCAATGGTCATGTTGGAAGGCTGCACGCGCATGCCGATGGATTGGAACAGCAACCACTCGGCACAGGTTTCGGGGCAAACATACGCGAGCTCCGCGCACCCCTGCGAGGCTGCCTGATCCTTGGCCCAGTGCATCAGCGCCGCGGACACCGCTTGATCTCCGCTCGGCACCAGCCAATCCCATATCAAACCCAGACTGGGTTCTCCTGCAGCCAACGTTCCGGACCGAAAGACCGCGTATCCCGCGACTTCGCCCACTCGCTTCACAATGGCAATTTGAAAAGCGCCCCCGGGAAACTCGACATAGCGATGATTGAGAGCGCCGAAACTGGGTCGCGTGATGAGTGCTTTGCGAGCCCCCGCCTGCAGTTTGAGCGCCGTAACGGACTCGGGAAAAGCAGCCACAGTCTCGGCCTCCAGGCCCGCTGCAGGCGGCAACTCAATACCATCCAAGTCCCTGCGCAAAACATCCTGGGTGCGCATGAGCTTGGTCGATAGCCGTTCCTTGGCAATGCGCCACATGGGTTTCGTCGGCACGCCGTAGAAGAGCGGCATGCCGTCGCCAACTTGCCCCCCGTGCAAGCGAGCAAAGGCCTCG
>JAJDES010000302.1 GCA_029259675.1 Planctomycetota bacterium | reverse complement strand
TCCTGCCGCAAGGGGACCTCGGGGTTGAGCCTCGGTCGCGGGCTTCCATCGGCCTCGATCCGCCGAACAAGCACCTCCACCGGCGCCCGCAGCCAAACGCAAAAGGCCTTTTGCCGCAGCAGCTCGCGCCCGGCCGCCAGTTCCACGCAACCTCCGCCTGTGGCCAAGATCAAGCCGGCCGGGGGAACCGTCGCGCTGAGACAGGCCCGCAGGACTTTCAACTCCAGCCTGCGAAATTCCTCCGACCCCACCTTTGCCAAAAGGGCCCCGGCCGAGGACTCTTTCTCCGCGCGCGCCAACTCACTGTCCAAATCGAGAAATTGGGCTCCCCGCAGGTTCGCCAAGCTGCGCCCGATGGAACTCTTGCCCGCACCGCGCAGCCCGATCAGAGCCAAAATTCGCGCGCCGGATTTCACTGCGAATCTTGCAGGACCGCCTGCTCAAAGCTGGCTCGCAAGATGGCGTCGTCGGGATCGGAATGGGTGAACAAGCGCAACTGCTCGCTCGCCTGTCGCACAAACCATTCGCCGCCCGGAATCGCGATGCAACCGCGCTCGCGGGCGGCCAACAAAAGCGGCGTGCGCATGGGCCGATAGACCGCATCCAAGACGACGGTTCCGGGGCGCAGCAATTCGATCGCAAGCGGCATTTGCCCAGGGGCGGCCATCGAGCCCAGCGGTGTGGTGTGCACGAGCGCGTCGTACTCCAACTCGGCGAGCTGGTCTTGGCCCAACGCCTCGAAACCGAATTCATCGGCTAAGGCCCGACTGCGCTCCAAATCGCGACCACACAAGATCGCCGTGGATTCGCGATCGCGCAGTGCCGCGGCCACCGCCCGCGCAGCTCCCCCGGTGCCCAAGATGAGGACTCGAGCGTGCTTAAGTTTGTCCGGACCGGTTCCGCCCCTCGCGCGAAATTGCAGACCCCGCTCCAGGGCATCCGCCGCCGCCGGCGCATCCGTATTGGCACCGCGCCAATGTTCCCCGTCGCGCAGGAGCGTGTTGCAAGCTCCGGCTCGACCGCTGATCGAATCGGTGTTCTTGCACAACTCGAAAGCCTCGCGCTTGAAGGGTGCCGTGACCGAAAAGCCGCGATAGTTTTCGTCGTCGCAAAGCTCGAGCATCGAGCCCAAGCTCTCCGGTTCAAAGGCCACGTAAACCGCGTCCAAACGGGCGGCCTTGAGCACCATGCCGAGCACATGCGGAGAAAGCGATTGGGCGATGGGATTGCCCACCACTCCCAAAATCGCCGTTTCCTGGGTAACGCCGCCGGGCGGCATAGCGGCGCGCAAATCGCTCACTTTCCACTGACCCGGTGCCGCCGCCTCGGGCTCGGGTTGCCCGGGAATTTCAGCCGGCGCCGCATAGGTGAAGGGCGAACCGAAGATGGGCGCGAGCAGTCGCGTGAAAGAGCCGGCTTCGCCGGCGCAAAAACCGATCATGCCTCCGCCGACGCGCCGCACGAAACGCAGCATCCGCAAGCCGTCCTCCGTGCTATGGGCATGGGTGACGTACTTGATCAAATCGCCTTCGTACAGCTCGTTGCGCACCTCCTCCAGGCGCAACTCAAGTTCATCATCGGCGGGAACCCCATCGGTGTCGTGCCGAGAAACGATGCGGTGACATTTGCCCTCCAACTCGCCCAACATGATCGAAAGTTGCCAGGGCACATCGACGAAGTTCACGCCCGCGCCGGCCGCCGTGCGCAGGATCTCCAGGCGCTCCTCGTGGGAGCCACTGAATTCTCCGTAGCCCTCCGCTCCCGCACAGGTGACGAGCACGGGTTTGGGGCATTGCGCCACAAACTCAGCCAGCGCCTCGCGCCCCGGATTGCCGATGCGATCCAAGCGCAACTCGACCACGTCGGCCAGGGGCACCTGGCGCAGGGCCTGGGCGCAAAGGGCACTGAAATCGGTGCCGATATGGGAAACAACGATAGCCATGTGGATTCCTTGGAAGCGGGTGAGGGATCGCGAATGATACGCGCAGCCCGTGGCCACCATCAGCTTGGGCTGGGCGGACTTGCAGAATCCGAGGGCCCAACGATTCCGGAAGAAACTCTCCTCAACTGCCGCTGGGAAGCTTCCCTATGAGCACCAGCGTCCCGTCGGCTCGATCGACTGCATGCTGCGTCGCAGCTTTCTTCGCTCCAGATGCCGAAAGGCGCTCGCCGGCAGTGCGTCCCGCGTGGCGCAGAACGGACGCCAGACCTCAGACTTCGTCGTAGGCCTCGTAGTCGAGGTCCTCGAAGGTCGTCGCCTTGTAGCCCTCGGATTTGGAGCGCTCGACCTCCTTCAAATAGGCGGCAATAACTTGGTCCTGGACCAGCTTGCGCCCGCTTTGATTGATCGGGTGGGCGATGTCGGCATACAGGCGCGGGCGGCCGCGATCGTCGGAATGCCCGCGAAAGTCTTCGAGCCGCTCGCCGCAATCGTTGCAATGACGCGCTCGCAGATGATTCTTGCCCCCGCATGAGTTGCAGCGATCGCACAGCCGGCGCGAAGGCATGGCCATGAACATTCCGCTGGCACCCTCGATCAACTTGAGGTCGCGGATCACCAGGCAATGATCGATGGTCACGCTCGCGAAGGCGCGCAGCTTGTCGACCTTGCCTCGAATCAATTTGATGCGGATTTCGGTCAGTTTCACGCCGCCTGCCCTCCCATCCATCCAGTCCCAGGCGACACATCCACGCTCGAGCGGGTGCCGGCAGCAGACTCTGCGGTGCCCTTCAGCGACAACTCCCCCTCGGAGTGAGCCGTGGGGCCCTGCTGAGGTGCGAGGCTGCGATGCCTTTCGGAACAGCGCAGAATTGCCGGGGAGCGTGTGCTAGAGGAAGCTTGCTCCGCGTCCGTTTGGATGTAGCAGCCAACTGCCGCGCATGGGGAGACCACGCTCTCGCGCGCCCTGGAGGATGCCCCCAAGCGCTTCGCGAGCTTGTCCCTCGTGGCGATAAACGCCAAAGAATGCTGATCCGGATCCACTCAGTCGAAAGTGTTCTGTCGGCGGTTTGCGATGGCTGGACTTGGAATGGGCTGCTGCCTGTGCGCCACGGCCTTGAGAACCCTGCGCCGCGCACTCGCCGTTCAGAAAGGAACGCCAAACTTTCAACTGTGGAATCGCAACCATGGCCGCGGCTTCCAAGCGATTGAAGAGTTGGTTTCGAATGCGCGACTCACTGTCCGTG
This sequence comes from Planctomycetota bacterium, assembly GCA_029259675.1. GTDB lineage: Bacteria > Planctomycetota > UBA1135 > UBA1135 > JAJDES01. The sequence goes on along the minus strand of JAJDES010000302.1, from coordinate 4,163 downwards.
AACCGTGTGAAGGGAACGCTAGAGGAGTCGGAGTCCCCGCTCAAGGTTCTTTCCAGCGCCGAATACACAACGGAGGTTGGACACTCGAGCTCCGGCACGATGACGACGAAGTTCCAAGCGGCGTCGATCGGGGTCAGCGGCTCGACCAATTCACCGCGCCCTTGACAACGCGCAAAGCCCGTCATATCAGCCCCTACAAAGAATGCGCAATCGGAACCCAGCGTCGCCAGGCGCATCCCCATGGCCCCGTTGGAGAGGCCCAAATCCAGCAGGCGATTGCACCCTATCAAGGTCGCTGCGGCGTCCGCACTGCCCCCACCCAAACCGGCCTGAGAGGGAATTCGCTTGATCAAAGTCAACGCCAAGCCCGGTTCATCCCCAATTGTGTTCGTCGCGTGCTTTTCGTCGAGCGCAAGTTGAGCTGCTTTCCAAACCAAGTTGCGCGCATCCGTGGGAATGTCGGCGGAGGCGGCGGGACCTTCGACTCGCAGGGATAGGCCCGCGCGTTGCGTGCGTTCGATTTCGATTTCGTCACACAGATCCAGGGCCAACATAGTCGTATCCAAGTCGTGGAAACCATCGCTGCGCCGGCCCAAAACCTGAAGGTAGGGATTGATCTTGGCCGGAGCGCTCAGGCGCACGGAAGCCGACGACTGAGCGCCGAGAGGGGCCTGTTGCGGACTCACGAATGCGTTCCGTCCAAACGCAAATTGTCGATCAAGCGAACCTTGCCTAGGGAAGCGGCGATCAGGGCTTGCGCGCGCTCGACGGTTCCCGTCAGTGGTCCCCTGGACCAGTTCAGCGGATCGCGCAGCTCTGCGTATTCAAGCTCTAGGGCCCCATTGGAGGCCCGTTTGCGCAACTCCATCAGCAAGCGCTGCGCGTTGCGTTCGCCGCTTTGCCAGCATTCGCGCGCGGCGAACAGGCCCTCGGCTATGCATGCTGCCCGCTCTCGCTCGGCTGCGGTCAAGCGTTCATTGCGCGAAGACGAAGCCAAGCCGGAAGCCTCACGGTGAATCGGGCAGCCCACGATCACCGGCCCGTTTAAGCGTTCGGCCAGGTCCCGGATGACCAAGAGCTGCTGGAAGTCTTTTTCTCCGAAGTACGCTTGGGACGGTTGGACAAATTCGAATAGTCGCTTCACAACCGTGGCCACGCCCGCGAAGTGCCCCGGCCGTTGCTCGCCCTCCAGCCCGCATGCCGCCGGCCCCGGATCCTCCCGCAGCAAGTCGTCACCTTCGGGAAAAAAATCGGCGGGCGTTCCGCGAAAGACCATCGCGCAGCCGGCCGATTCGAGTAATTCCGCATCGCGTTCAAAATGTCGCGGATAGTTGTCGAAATCCTCGCGATCTCCGAACTGCAGCGGATTGACGAAAACGCTCACGCAGGCAACGTCGTTCTCGGCTACTGCGCGACGCACCAAACCGAGGTGCCCCGCGTGCAAGGCGCCCATCGTGGGCACAAAGCCCAGGCTTCGCCCGCTTCGGCTCCCCCGCCGGCACCACTCCCGCGCAGCCTGCGGACTGTCAAAGCGGTTCATGAGAGATGCGGCTGGACTCGCTTGAGTTGCGCCCAAGCTTCGCGTGCCGTCAGGCCGTTCTGGGGCAGGATCAAATTCGGCGCAATTTCCGCCAAGGGCTTGAGAACGAAGTCGCGTTCCAACATGCGCGGATGCGGGAGTTCGAGTGCGGGCGTCGCGCGCAGCTCATTTCCCATCAAAAGCAAATCCAAGTCCAAGGGACGCGGTCCCATGTGCGTCGCCCTGCTGCGATCCCGTCCGAATTCCAATTCGATGGCCAGCATGTGCTCCAGCAATTCCTCCGGAGCCAAGCGCGTTTCCAATCGCAGCACCGCGTTTTGGAAATCGCGTTGCCCCCCGGGCCCCCCCACGGCTGGATTTTTGAACATGCTCGAGCGCTTGGAGCGTCCGGCGCAGGCCAAGGCGCAAAGGCGCCTCTCCGCGCCCAACAAATTTTGGCGCCGGAAGCCCATGTTGCTCCCCATTCCGATTGTGGCCCAAACGATGGCTTTCAAAGGCTTGGCCCTAGGGAGTGGTTCCGGAGTCTGCGGCGGCCCGTGCGGCCCTGCGCGATGCAAAGACGGAGCGCACGATTCCAAACACGACAAAACCGTTGAAGGTCACAAAGAGCATCGGCACCGGCGCCAAGTAGAAGAGAAAGAGTCCGAATACGACCCATACAAGGGTCACGAACTGCGTTCTCAGCTTGCGCGACAAACTCGTGGTCAGGTGCGAGTAGCGCACCCGGCTGACCATCAAGAGACCCAGGGCCAATAGTTGGATCGTCACGGCGGCCGGAATCCAACTCAGGATGGGCGACCAATCGATGGTTTCCATCCAACCCATGATGCGGCCGAAAGGCGTCGGCATGCCGCCGCTCGACTCCAATTCGGGTCGGCGCAAGACCAAGTAGAGCCACAGGGTGGAAACGACGGCGCCGGCGGCGGCCGGAGATGGAACGCCGGAGAAATCGCCGTGCTCCGCCTTGTCGCTGTCATTCTCAAGGTTGAAGCGTGCCAACCGCAGTAGCGCCATGAGCGAGTAAGCGGCTGCCGCCAAGAAGTGCAGGCGCGGCGAACCGTCGTAGCCGACCAACGGCCCCTCGTGCTCGATCATGGCCTTGGCGATGATTGCAGGCGCCAGTCCGAAGGTGATCAAGTCCGAGAAGGAGTCCAGTTGGGCACCAAAATCCGTCGCGCTGCGGGTAATGCGAGCCAACTTGCCATCCATGGCATCGAAGACCATCGCCACGAAAACCAGCAAGCATGCCGATTCCATCTTGGCGTAGAAAATGGCCGGATCCTCGCCGGTGTAGGCCAGGGCGTCGATGCTGCGCGCAATGGCCAAGAGCCCGCAGAAGGCGTTGGCCAAGGTGATCAAGTTCGGCAGTAAGGCAACGTGTTTCACAGCGTGTTCGGGAGTGTCGGCGGGGTCTCGCCCGCAGCTTGCGGGCACCCAACATAGTTAAAGGTAGGTGGCGCGCTCCAGCCATGCCTGCCGGCGCCCCCTGGGACGGGGCCAGGGTTCGATCCTTGCCCCGCTCTGTTCGCTGGGAAATCCGGGCCGGCCCCCCCCCGCCAATCATGACCTGGGATTCGCCCCGGGAGCCAAGTTTCGTGGCTCTGGGGCCCCTGCCCGCTGCTGGCCCCGGACTCCCGACGGCCCCTGTGGCCCCAATTCGAAGTCCCCGAGCCCTCCTCCCTGGCTCCAAAGGGGAAAAATCCGCCGAGAAAAGTGGAGCCAAGGGCCAGCAGCCGCTTGGGCTCGCGCGGAGCATGCAGTACTCTCCCGCAATGAGTGAGATCATGGAAATCCACGGTCGGGAGATTCTCGACTCCCGGGGCAATCCGACCATCGCCGTTGAAGTTGCCTTGGAAAGCGGGGCGGTCGGGTCCGCGGCCGTGCCCTCGGGCGCCAGTACCGGGGTCTACGAGGCCCACGAACTGCGCGACGGCGAAGGGCGCTACGGCGGCAAAGGTGTGCTCAAGGCTGTTGAGAACGTCAATACCGAGATCGCCCAGCATCTGATCGGTTTCGAAGCCACCGAGCAGGCCGCCGTCGACTTGGCCATGATTCACTTGGACGGCACCCCGAACAAAAGTCGCTTAGGAGCCAACGCCATCCTCGGCGTTTCGCTCGCGGTCGCGAAGGCCGGCGCCGACGACGTGGGCTTGCCGCTTTATCGCTACCTGGGGGGAGCCGGCGCCCATGTTTTGCCCGTGCCGATGATGAACATCCTCAACGGCGGCGCCCACGCGGACAACAATGTCGACATTCAGGAATTCATGATCATGCCCTTCGGAGCCACGCGCTTTTCCGAGGGCCTGCGCATGGGCACCGAGATCTATCACGCCCTGCGCGGCGTCTGCAAAGAGCGCGGATTGGTCACAGCGGTCGGAGATGAAGGCGGCTTCGCACCCAATCTCGAGTCCAACGAATCGGCGATCGAGTTGATTCTGACTGCCGTGGAGAAAACCGGCTTGCAAGCCGGACGCGATGTGCGCTTGGCACTCGACGCGGCCTCCTCCGAATTCTTGGAGAACGGCTCCTATGTGATCGACGGCCGCGCGCACAGTTCTGAGGAATTGAGCGCCTTCTACGCGGATTGGTGCGAGCGCTTCCCCATCTTCAGCATCGAAGACGG
>JAJDES010000301.1 GCA_029259675.1 Planctomycetota bacterium | reverse complement strand
CGGGGATTGGGGCAAAACGGTGGCTGAAACATGTGGCAAAACTCTCCTCTCGGGAGGCCAGGAGGGCCTCCTCGCGAAGAGGACTGCGCACAAGTTCAGTTGGTTACCGTTGTTGCGGAATTTTTTCGCCGGGGCAAACCCACCGAAGTTGGACAGTATGCATTGCTTGCTTAGGCTACGCCGAAGGCACCTTTGATTCCGTCAACAACCAGTTGGATGGAAAGGGCGGCAAGGATAACTCCGAGAATGCGTGTCAGGGCACCGGAGACGCTTTTGCCCATGGCTCTCACGATCGGGCCGGCCGCAAGGAAGATGCCCATGCAGATCAGCAAGTTGAGGGCTAAGGCGACAATGACTATCGCCTTGTCTTCAAGCTCAGAGCTGCGCGACATATAGAGCATCGCCGAAGCAATTGTTCCCGGTCCCGCGATCATCGGAATGGCCATTGGGAAGACCGAGATGTCTTCGTTATTTGCATCATCGCCTTGATGCTCGATCACATTGCCGGCATGGTGTTCTCGCTGCTCTTTGCGCTTCTCGAACACCATGTCGAGCGCAATGATGAACAACAATATGCCGCCGGCGATTCGAAAGGCATCAATCGAAATGTGCATGGCGCCGAGCAGCCAGGCACCGAAGAACGCGAAACCGTAGATGATCAGAGCAGCGACAAACGTCGATTTTAGCGCCATCTTGCGGCGATAAGCGGAATCTCCCTTGGCGGTGAGGGCCGCGAAAACGGGGGCAACACCGGGAGCATCCATTAGGACGAAAAACGTTACGAATGTAGCTATGAATGTCGCCATCACCGGGAGTCTGTCATAGCGTTGGGCCCTGGGTCCACACCGGGTTTACTTCCACACCGAGTTGACTTCCCCATTGGGTGGAATTCACTATCGATCGCTCTAGTTGGCATTCCTCGTGGGCTGGAGCCGGAAGGTGGCAGTCGCAACGATCTTGCGATTCGAGTTCAAATTGGCATCGTCTTCCCACGCTGTGCCAATAGCAACGCACCCACGTTTCCGACGGAACTCATCCGGTTTCGCTCAGTCAGTAGGGTGGACGACCCGTTCAAGCGCGATGTTCTGGGTTCGCATAGTCAAATCGGCAACCGGCTTTCCATGCCTTTCGGTCATTGCCGTGGTTTGGGATCCCGCCGGCGTCCTTCAGCATTCTTGCGAGGTGCAATAAATTCCACGTCATAATGGTTGTATTGCGCTGGGTGAAGTCATTGTCGAAGCCGGCCCGCGAGCCATCCTCCAGCTTGTCGCCATAGGAGGCGCCGGGACCAGCTTCCCCGATCCAACCACAGTCGGCTTGGGGCGGAATGGTGAGGCCGAGATGATTGAGTGCGAAGGCTACGGTCATCGCGACATGCTTAATACCGTCTTCGTTGCCGGTAACGACGCAGCCTCCGACTTTGTTGTAAAAGACCGATTGTCCCTTTTCGTTCAGTTCACCTGACATGGCGTAGAGGCGTTCGATCAAGACGCGACAAATGGAGCTTTCTTCGCCCAACCAAATGGGGGAGCCAACAACAAGGATGTCGGCCTTCTGTACCCGCTTCCAAATTTCGGGCCAGCCGTCACTGTCGTATCCATGCTCGGTCATGTCGGGATAGATCCCGGGAGCGACATTGGCAGAGGCCATGTGTACATGCTCTACCGAAACACCGTTTGTCTCGAAAATTTCAGCGACCACGTTGAGCAGCAGCTTCGTGTGGCTTTCCGAGGCTTCGCGCTTAAGCGATGTATTGAATAGTAGCGCTCGAAGATCGGAGTAGTCGACGGTGTTGGACTTGCAGAGCTCCGTTTGCTTTGAATTCATGCTCATGAAAAAAAGCATGCCTCAATCGCATTCGCATCACAAGTGCATTCGCACTGTTCGAGGAAGATCGATTCGTTGGATAGGGAAGGCTAACGAAACCCGTTCAATCCGTCACGATTGAGAAGCTTCGCACCACTTCTCGCCCCCGTGATGCATCCGTCACGCATCCGTCACGCATCCGTCAGTGGGACTTGAAGGACTCCATTGTATGGATGAGCTTCTTGTTGACGAACTCCATGATTCCCTGCTCTGACAGCTCGCGGCCATAGCCGGAATTCTTGGTGCCGCCGAAAGGCAGTTCAACTTGTGAATTCGTCGGTTGGTTGATGAACATCATTCCGGTGTCGATTTGTTCGGCAACCCGACGCCCGCGTTCAACATCGCTTGTATAAACGGAACCACCTAGCCCATAGGAGGAATCGTTCGCGAGTTCGATAGCCGCTGACTCATCCTCGACGACATACACGCTGGCTACTGGGCCGAATAGCTCTTGATCGTACGTGGGCATGTCGGGCGAGAGGCCGGTCAAGATGGTCGGGTTGAAATAGGCCCCGTCGCGCTCGGGGCGATCACCACCAAGCAAGGTTTTCGCGCCCGCATCTATCGACGCCTGGACTTGGTTCTTCAGGTCGACAGCGGCAGCTTCTGTCGAAAGCGGGCCGACGTCCGTCTCCTCCTCCATGGGGTCACCCATTTTCAAGGCTTCCATGCGCAACTTGAACTTCGCCAAGAACTGCTCTGCGACCGAGGCAACTACAATGAAACGTTTCGCAGCAACACACGATTGGCCTGTGTTTACCATACGACCCTTGACAGCCAGTTTGACAACCGCATCTATGTCTGCGTCTTCAAGCACAATGAACGCATCGTTGCCGCCGAGTTCCAGCACGGAGCGTTTGAGGTTCCTGCCTGCGTGACCGGCAACTGCGGCTCCGGCCTTCTCACTACCAGTCAATGAGACGCCCCGTACTCGAGGGTCTTCGATGATCGCTTCAACGAGATCAATCGGGGCGAACAAGTTGGTGAAAACGCCCGTCGGCAAGCCGCATTCGTTGCACAGGTCCTGAAGCGCCTGGGCGCACTGCGGTACGTTGCCGGCATGTTTTACCAGCACGGTGTTGCCAGCCATGATGTTGGGCATCGCAAAGCGCGTAACTTGATAAAAGGGGAAGTTCCAGGGCATTACGCCCAAGAGAACACCGATCGGAGTGTGTTGTACGTAGGCTTCGGCGTCCTTGAGTTCCATCGTTCGATCAGCGAGAAACTGCTCAGCGCCGTTTGCATAGAACTCGGTGATTTCCGCGCAGAAGTTGATTTCGTAGCGCGCTTCGGCGATGCGCTTGCCCATTTCCAAAGTGATTAGCTTGGCAAACTCCTCTTTGCGCTCGCGGAGGTTCTGCGCGAGTTTCAGCAGGATTCGCCGACGCTCAGCGAACGGTGTCTTGCGCCAGGAATCAAAGGCCTCGTCGGCCTGTTTGACTGCTTCAATCGCTTGCTCCTTCGTTAGCGATGCGAATGACTTTAGCTCTTCGTTAGTGGCCGGGTTGATGGACTTGAAAGCCATGTGGGTTCTCCTGTCTTGCTCGTTGAGCTGTCCCACTGCGAACATTGATTCCAAATCCGATGATTCGAGCGTATTCGCAGTCGCGAGTGACACGTTAGAGGATGTGCCGCTCTGGGAGAAGTTTTGCTTGGATCAGTACTGCTGGGATGTGTCGTGCAAATTCGGTACGACAATTTGTCAGCTTTTGTCGTGATTGGTCGCACGTGAAGCCCGGAAGGCGCAGCTGCCCCGAACTTCACGAACTCTCCAAAGTGTTGGAGCGGGGAAGTGTTTCAACCCTACCATTTACTCGGCATTCCCTTGGGTCCTAGGGCAAGTTTGCTACTCCGCCGAAAGACACAGCGTGAATCGCAATCAACAAACCGCTCGTGTTCCCGCTCGGATGCCGCGACTCTTTAGAGCATCCCGACTTGTTTGAGCATTTTCTTGGGAAGGTCCTCTTTCTTGCGCAAAACGAGCGCAAAATAGGCGAGTGGGGTGCCCTCCATGGAGAGGCGGTGCCAGTAGCGCTCGATGTGGTGCACCTCGATGGATTCGGAGAACAACAATTCGCGCGTTAGAGCCGAAAAGCCGGTTGTATCCGAAGGATCGAGGAATGTGTGTTTGATATTGAAGGCCGCCCAGCCGCCAGGTTTGACGAAATCAAGGGCTTGGACAAAGGCGCGCTGGGGGATGTCGCCGAAGCCGAGCGCAGCCACGGAGGTCAGGCAGTCCACTTGCCATTCGCCAATATCCTCGCGTACCTCCGGGGACAGGTCGGTAAAGTCGGCGATGTAGTACTCGTCATACATTCCCGGCCTGTCGCGCAGGCAGGCGTCGCGCGCTTCTGGGATAATGTCGACGCCCACAAGCCGTGAGACCCCTTGGCGTTTGAGGGCTTCGCCCAACATTACGTTGCCGGCGCCAAGGTCCAGAACGGTTTCCCCCTCGCGCACATAGGTGGAAGGGTCGCCGCACCCATAGTCCCGATCCAGCACTTCCTGTGGGATGATTTTGAGGAATTTCGGGTCATAACTGACCGGGCAGCAGAGCGCTTCTTCGCGCTCATGC
>JAJDES010000031.1 GCA_029259675.1 Planctomycetota bacterium | reverse complement strand
TTGGGACTTCCATTGCTCGAATAATCGAAATGGAACTTTTTGAACCTTGTTCGCTCGATTGAGCGGACGGGTGTATCTCATGCCCGGCGCTCGTCAGCACGTGAGTGGACAGAATTCCCCGAGCCTTGCGCCGACCGCGTTGCGGGTGCGATCCACCCGAGGGCAACTGTGCTCTCGATGACGCCTGCCCGTGCCCATTGCCCGAACCAAATGGGGGCAATGGGTGCGGGGAACAGGATCAGCGAGGGTTGCGCCGGCAGCTACATGCCCTTGTGATCGATGCCACAGTGATCCATGGTATTGCTTGCGCCCGTTTCACTGCGATCCGGTTCGTGCCGGATGCGCGCGAATTTACAAATGGCCCCTAATTTGCCGGACCGCCCAAACTTTGCAGCGTGTCCAAATCGAGCGTTCTTTCCACCTCTGTGGATCGAAGGCCACGGCGTCATTCCGATCGGAGTCGAAATCAGCGCGCAGTCGTTCCGTCAGCTCCGAATTGATCGCAATCGCGGCAATCTCGTCGTCTTGCTCGAAAGAGCGTTGATTGAAATTGGGTGATCCGAACATGCTTGTCGTTCCGTCCACCAGCATGAGTTTGTGATGCAGCATCGTCTTCTCGTACATCCAGATGCGAGCACCGGCCTTTGCCAGCATGGCCATCTCCTTGGCTCCGGCGAGATTGCAGTGCTGTTCATCTGAGTGAGAGCCGGGAAGCATGACTTCTATTTCAACTCCGCGGGCAAGCGCAGCGAGTAGCGCGTCCCGCAAGCCGTCGTCAGGCACGAAGTAACCCGTTGCAATGACGATCGAAGTCTTGGCCTGTTGGATCAAGGTGTGAGTTGCTGTGCGGACATCACTCCAACCCGGGCCACCGGAGGCACGCACAATCTGCACGGCTGTGTTTCCATTGTGAGTTTCGGCCATTTCTGGCGGTTCCGAGGGAACTCCGCCCCAACCCGTTGCTTCACTCCAGTTCTCGAGGAATGCAGCCTCCAACTCGCGCACGCAGGGCCCGCGCAGGCAAAAGTGAGTTTCTCTCCATTCGCTTGGATCCCCAGCGTCGCCCTCCCATTCTTCGGCGATGCCGACGCCTCCCGTGAAACCCAAGATTCCGTCACACGTGAGGATTTTCCTATGGGTCCGATGGTTCAGTTTCCAAAAGTTGCGAAGCTTGGTGGGGCGGAAGATTTGCACGTCCACCGACGCATTGCGCAGTGCCTCAAGCAATCGAGCCGGCATACGCGAAGAGCCGAAGGCATCGAGCAACACCCGAACTTGCAGCCCCTCTTTGGCGCGTTTCGCCAACGCTTCGACGAACTTTTCAGCAACATCCCCGGTCCAATACACGAAGGTGACGAAGCTGATGCGTTCGCGCGCGTTGCCGATGGCGGCCAGCATCGCGGGGAAGATTTCTATTCCGTTGCGAAGCCGTTCGACGCTGTTGTCTTGGGTGAAACGGTGACCCAAGGAACGCTCAAGCGCTGCTCTTGTGCTTTCCACGTCGCTGTGTGTGTTCTTGTGAATCTCTGGTGCTTTGGGGCTATTGTCTGCAATGACTCGAGCGGTTCCACTATCGTACCCTGGAAGGTTGACCCATGGCACGCACAGAAATACTTACCTATCGCTGTGCGCCACTTAATCGTTAATCGTCTCAAGGACCAGACTGAATAAATCCCCAAGACATTCCTTCGAAATCTGCTCGAGGATGGTTGCGGGGCGCGGCAAAATCGGGGCAAGAGTTCAAGCCCAAATCCATAAGATCAAATCCGGGGTGCATCGTAAGCGCCAATTCCGAACTAGCTGTGCGCTATTCGCGGCGGCACAATCCTCACTATCTAGAAAAGGGCGCGTGGAACTCATCGATTACAAGTGTCGCGTTTTTCCGGGACTGGTGCCGTTGATCACGGCCTGTTTGCTCCCTAGCTGCCAGACTGTGCACGGTGAAGCAGATGCCCTTGCTTCCGAGCCGGAGGCGCGTGCCGCTTCCGCCACCGAATCTGAATCAACGGAAGGTGACAAGATCAACTCACCCTCCGAATCCAAGCCCGAGCAGGCTGTGACCCAACAGCGCAGCTCTGATGGCGTATCGGCCCAAGATCGCATTCTTTCGCGCCTTTCCGCACATGAGCCGCTCTACTTTGCCGTGGGCTTCAATGAGCGCACGAACGCGAAGTTCCAGTACAGCTTTGCCTACAGCTTCCTCAATCCTGAAGGAGAGCTCGTCACAGGAACTCCATGGCTTGAGGGGATCCACTTCGGGTTCTCGCAAACCACGATTTGGGACCTGCAGTCAGAGTCGGCGCCATTCCTCGATTCGACCTACCGACCTGCGTTGTTTTGGCGTGACCAAAAAATCGAACGATGGTCCCGTGAAGGATTGTCAATCGGCATGGAAACGGGCATTGAGCACGAGTCCAACGGCAAGGGCGGCGTCGACTCTCGCAGCGTCAATATTGCCTATGCCAAACCGAGTTGGAATTGGAGGTTGCCTAGTGATCTTCGCATTGCCGTCGAACCAAAGATTTGGGCGTATCTTGGCGAAAGCAGCGGAAATAGTGACATTGAGGACTTTCGTGGAAACTTCAATCTGCGACTCAGAGCATACCGCGACGACGGCTTTGGAATTTCCAGCGACATACGTATCGGGCGCGATTCAGATCACGGATACCTGCAGGTGGATTGGACCTATCCACTGAGGAAGTTGCTCAGCGACGATTTTGAGGGGTTTCTATTTGTCCAATACTTCAACGGGTGGGGCGAGAGCATCATTGTCTACGACCAGAAGACGCCGTCGCAAGTTCGAATTGGCTTTGCGCTCATTCGGTAAGCCGAACTAGTCCGCGCTGCTCCCTAAAGTAGGTTGTCGCTCTGCCGCCGGCGTTGTCTCCACCAAAATTGAGGCCTCCACGGCTGGGGCACCGACGCCTTGCGCACAAAGTTTCTCGGTCCTAGTCCGGGGGCATTTGCTTACTGATCGTGCCCCGGGCTTGCTTGATGTGTCTCGCAGAATGAGAACCGCGATGGGTGGCATTCTTGCCAAACCCTGCGAGCGAAAGATTCTGTGCGAAACAAGGGCACGTCCATGAATGGAACGCTCGCGGCCACGCTTCAAGCAATGAGCTTTTGAGTCGAGACCGAATGTTTTGCGAACGGGCGATCAAATGCAGGATTATTGGTCGGGGAAACAATCTGTCGCCATTCGAGCCGGCGACCTAAGGGACCAATGGTCGCGTCGCCTTGGCGCTCTCTGCGCAGCTTTTGGGCATTCGATGGAATTGGTCGCTAGCCAGCAATCCTCTGGTGCTAAAGTTGGAGCTCGCCTAAGCGTCGGCGCGACCGCGGTTGGAGAGATCCCGACAGCGGCTCGCTCCGCAGCAAGGCGCGCGCCGAGTCGCCTCCGCGCTCTCGGGTGCTGGTCGACGTCGCCGCAGGCATGTTCGCTTTGCTCGACCCCCGGCTCCGCAGGAGCTAATTTGTTCACCCAAAGCGGCTAGGCCGCATCCTCCCGATGCTGGCGAACCTTTCCCCGCGCAGCCACCCATGCCTTTGCAACTCTGTCGAATCTCGGACCTGGTAACGAGCCTCCTCTTGCTTGCGCTGCTCGTGCCCCTTTCAGCCTGCACCGATTTCGGCTCCGGTGAGGATGGTGGCGGGGCGGAGCCTAGCGCAAGCCGCGGTACCGTTCCGGTGGAAATCGCAGCCATTGAGCGCGGACCGATCACTGCACGACGAACGGTAAGTGGAAGCCTTGAGGCGGCCGCGGAGTTTGTTGTCGCAGCCAAGGTCGGCGGCCGGGTTACCAAGCTCGAAGTAGAGATCGGTGACACGGTGAAACGGGGAGCGGTTGTTGCTCGACTCGACGATGATGAGTACGGCCAAGCCGTGTTGCAGGCGGAAGCAAGCTTGGCCGTGGCACGCGCCAATCACGTGGAAGCACGCAGTGCGCTTGAAATTTCTAAGCGGGCATTGACCCGACTCGAGGCTCTGCGCGATGAGGGCGTGAGTTCCGAGTCACAGCTTGACGATGCTCGCTCGAGGGAATTGGCGAGTCGCTCACGCCTTGAAGTTACCGAAGCGAGCATTGCGCACGCTGAGGCCGCGCTGCTCACCGCTCGGGTTCGGCTGGGGTACGTTACGGTTGCGGCGGATTGGAACGGCGACGATGAGCTGCGCGTTGTCGGTGAACGTTTCGTGGACGAGGGGGGAAATGTGCCGTCGAACACGCCACTGCTCTCCATTATTCGCATCCATCCGATCATTGCCGTCGTTTCCGTCGCGGAGCGCGATTACCGCGGCCTGAGCTTGGATCAACGCGCCGTGCTGACGACCGACGCGTACCCCGGGAGGGAATTCGATGGAAGAATCGTGCGCATTGCACCGATCTTCAACCGCGCAACGCGTCAAGCGCGCGTCGAGTTGGAGCTTGCCAATTCTGATGGCGCGCTCAAACCAGGTATGTTCGTGCGGGCAACGCTCGAATTGGATCACGTTGATGACGCGACCATTGTGCCGTCGGAAGCCCTAACCGATCGGGCGGACATCACCGGCCTTTTCGTCCTTGCGGACGGCAGTGAGAAGGTTCGCTGGGTTCCCGTTGAAGTCGGGCTGCGCGGGGAAAAGCACCTGCAAGTAGTCGGCGAAGATCTAACGGGTGGCGTCGTTGTCCTCGGCCAGGAACTTTGCGACGACGGTGCGCTCGTGCATGTTGTCGGTGAATCCAACTCTGTTGCGCCCCAATGAATCTGCCCCAAGCGAGCGTTGCGAGGCCGATCTTCGCAACCATGGTGACTTTGATGGTCGTGGTGTTGGGCCTGGTTTCGCTCGATCGATTGCGTATCGATCTGTTGCCCGATGTTGAGCTTCCGACCGTCACGGTTCGCACTACGCTCGAAGGCGCCAGCCCGGAGGTCGTTGAGCGACTGGTAACTCAAATCGTCGAGGAAGTCGTCGCCACTGTGCCGGGAGTTGAGGAAATCTCCTCCGAGTCCTCGGAGGGTTCGAGTCGGGTCAGTGTGCGCTTTGCATGGGGCACAAATTTGGACGCGGCAGCGATCGAACTCCAGGCCCAGATCGAAAGTGAAATTGAGGAATTGCCCGAAGGAGTCGAGCGACCGCGAATTTCGAAATTCGACATCGCCAGCTTTCCGGTCGTCATCCTTGGTATTTCGAGCAAGCTCGATCCCGTCGAGCTGACAACGCTTGTCGAAGATCAGGTTCGTTATCGCTTTGCGCGCGTACCGGGTGTCGCCCAGGTCGATGTGTGGGGCGGCTTCAATCGTGAAGTGCGCATCGAACTGGATCCGGTTCAGTTGAACGCGCTCGGCGTTCCGCTCGACAGTATCCTCCAGGCGATTCGCGACGCAAACCTCGATCGGCCGGCGGGCAAGTTGGAGGAGGGGCGTTACGAGGTGACGTTGCGCGCCCCGGCGGAATTTGTCGATCTCGAACAAATTCGCCAAACCGTGGTCATGCGGCGCGGCGGGACCGTGATTCGGTTGAACCAAGTTGCCACTGTCCACGATACCTACGAGAAGCTGACGCGCTTGGTGCGTGTTGATGGCGAGCGCGGTATACGAGTCGCGGTGCGCAAGCAGGCGGATGCAAATACGGTTGCCGTGGCGCGCAATATTCTCGATACGATCGATTCGGTGAACGCGGCCTATCCCGAGATTCATATCGTTCCAGTTTCCAACCAAGGGAACTTCATCGAGCGCTCAATCTCGAATGTCGCGCGGTCGGTGCTGTACGGCAGTGCGCTGGCGGTCTTGGTATTGCTGTTCTTCCTGCGCAACCTGCGCAGCACGCTTGTGATCTCGCTCGCCATTCCGATTTCCGTGATCGGCACTTTTGCGCTGATCTACTTCGGTGGGTTCACGCTCAACTTGATGACGCTCGGCGGGCTTGCGCTGGGTGTGGGCATGATGGTGGACAGTTCCGTTGTCGTGCTGGAGAGCGTCTTTCGCAGGCGAACTGAGGAGCGCGAGTCGGTGCGAGATGCATCGGTCAATGGAGCGAGCGAAGTCGCTACCGCGATCGTAGCCAGCACGATTACGACTCTTGTGATCTTTTTGCCGCTCGCATTCGTGCGCGGAGTCTCGGGTGTACTGTTCCAGGAGTTGGCCTATGTGATCGTGTTTGCGTTGATCTGCTCCTTGCTGGTCGCGTTGTGCCTTGTACCCGTGCTCGCCTCGCGTCTGCTCAAGCCGGAGGAAGATTCGCAGCAGTCGCGCTCGGCACTGACGCGGGCGGCGGACGGGGCCTTCGCAGCGCTCGACAATGGTTACCGCGCAGTTTTAAGCTCGGCGCTCAACCATCCGTGGATGACCATATTGGTTGCGCTTTTGCTGCTGGGGGCCAGTCTTCTGCTGGTGCCGCAAATTGGATCGGAATTCCTGCCTCCAAGTGATGAAGGTGAGGTGCGCGTGACCGGCGAGATGGAGATCGGCACTCGCTTGGATCTCGTCGATAGACAGACCCGCCGCTTGGAGGAACTCATTTTGCCTGCGGTTCCGGAAATGGTCTCCTCTGTTGTGACCGTTGGGGCAACGGGCAGGAACGCTTCTTCGGCTTCCTCAGGTCAGATTACTTTGACGCTGAATTCCGCCAGTGCGCGCACGCGTTCCAATGAGCAAGTTGCCGATGACTTGCGGCGTTTGGTCGACGGCCGACTGGCGGGCGTCGTGATTCGAACGCGCGCTCCGCAGGGGCAATTCTTGCTGGAGCGGGTGCTTGGTCAGCAAGAGGGGCTTCAAGTCGAAATCCGCGGCCATGACCTTGAGGCGCTTGGGAGCTTGGCGCGCATGGCCGCAGATTTTGTCAGTCAAGTTGACGGTGTAACGGACGTTGAACTGAGTCGCGATGCGGGCGTCCCGCAGTATGAAGTGCACGTCGATCGCGACAAGATTGCCGATGTCGGGCTGAGCGTACGCGCCGTATCCGATGCAATCCGAACTGCGTTTGCCGGATCGAATGCGGGTGATTTTCGCGCCGGCGGCAATTCCTATCGCATCCTGGTTCAGCTTGCGGACGCAGAGAAGCGTTCATTGGAGGAGGTGCTCGATCTTTCCTTGGGTACGCCTTCGGGCGAGCTTGTGGCCTTGCGAAATCTCGTCCAAACAGAGGAAAGCCTCAGCCCGCTCATTATTGAGCGCAAGAATCAGCAACGGCTTGTCACCTTGCAGGCCGGTGTGACGGGACGCGATTTGGGCTCGGTTGCGCGTGAAGTGCAAGCCGGGCTGGAGCAAATTCCGCGACCCGCCGGTCACGGACTGGAAGTCGGAGGCTCGATCGAAGAGCAAGAAAAGGCTTTTCGCGAATTGCTTGTTTCATTCGCTTTGGCGTTGGCTTTGGTCTACATGGTGCTCGCTTG
>JAJDES010000004.1 GCA_029259675.1 Planctomycetota bacterium | reverse complement strand
GCCATCCCCATTTTTGTCGGCGCTCCCGCAGACGGTTCGGTCTTCCTGAATTCCATGGCCCTGTGGACTGGGGAAAAGTTGGGTGGTGCCGCCCACGCGTTCGCACTCGATTTGCACGAAGAAGTATTTGAGAGTTGCGCCTACCACCGTTGGGGCCTGCGCGAATCCGAAGCGGGCGCGCTCGGAACGTTGATCCTCGGCGGCGGTGTGCCCAAGAACTACAACTTGCAGCCCGAACCCGCGCTGAGCCAGATCCTCGGGCTCGAGGGCATCAGCGGCTACCTCTACGACCTGCAAATCACGACCGCTCCGGTCACCGACGGTTCACTCTCCTCGTGCCCGCCGGCCGAGGCCGTAACCTGGGGCAAAGTGGACAAGGATTCCTATCGCCAAACTTGTGAGAGTTTTTCCTGTGACTACACGGTCGTTATGCCGTTCCTAGTCAAAGCCTTGCTCGACAAGCGCGCCCGCTTCGCCGCCCTCGAAAAGGAACTCGGCAGCGAACTCTTGTTTGAAAGGCACCCCGAAGCCCGCGGCTACCTGCGCAAACCGGAGGGCTACAGGCTCTTCGATCAACGCGAAGCTCTCATCGCAGCTCTACTCAACGAATTAAAAGAGGCCGGCGTTCCGGCCCCCGACGACGATTATCCCCTTGCGCCCCTCGAGGACGCATCTCGCACAACGGAATCCACCCATGGCTGAAGAACCCGCACCCGCGACTCCCGAGGGAACCGAGCAGGAAGCCCCGCAACCCTCGCACAAGATCGAAGCCTCACGCTCCAGCCGCGCCCGCTGTCGGACCTGTCGCAAGAAGATCGACAAGGATGTGCTGCGCATTGGAATTCTCTATGAAGGTCCCTACGGACCGAGTTACGGCTGGCACCATCTCAAGTGCGCCGCGCGGGCCCAATTCGATGAAGTTGAAGAGGCCTATCGCATCGAGGCTTGGACCCTGGACCTGGAGGTCCCGACGCTCGAAGAGCTGAAGGAGCACAAGGAAAAGGCTGAAGAACGCAAGGCCACCAAGAAAGAACTGCCCTACGCGGAACGTGCCAAGAGCAATCGCTCGAAATGCAAGCACAGCGGCGAGCCCATTGATAAGGACGCCTGGCGCATCGTGCTTTCGCGCGGCGTCGAGTTCGGCGGCATGACCCGCAACTCACCCACCAATGTGTTGCCGCAATACGTGGCTGCTGAACTCGAGAATCCCGAGTGCCTGACGGAGGCCGAAGGCTTCTTTGACAGCCTGCGCGAGAACAGCACCGACTTAACCGAGGATGATTTCGCCGAACTTGAATCGTTGGTCGGCGATCTTGGCGCGTGAACTGCGCTTCGGCCACGACCGCAGCGGCGGCCCGCTTGGGACTGCTGCTACTGCTGCTCGCACCTTGGATTGTGGGCTGCGCCCAGGATGAGCTCGAAGCGCAGCCCGGTCCGCGCGAGCTGGCCCAGTACAAGCAAGCCGTGCAACTCCTGCGCGAAGACTCCCTGCAGCACGGAATCTCGATCCTCAAGGAGTTGCTCGAAAGCACCCCCGATTTCGAACAGGGCTGGCGCACCTTGAGTGAAGCGGCGCAGCGCAGCGGCAATTATCCCGACGTGATGCGCGCCCAGGAGTGGATCCTGGAGCGCCATCCCGAGGAAACGACAGCCCTGGCCTTGCTCACCCACGCGGCCCTCGCCGACGGACAGGCCGACCACGCGCAAGAGACGCTCAAGCGCCTGCACCGGCTTGAATCGGATAAGGGTCGCACCCAAGTGCTTTGGACGCGTCTGTATTTGGAACTGGGTGAAATGGAATTGGCTGAAGTCCACGCCGGCCGCGCCGTGCGCCTCTCACCCACCCAAGTCCTGCCGCACTACGTCTTGGCCCTTGCCAGCGAGGAAGCAGGGGAAACGGAGGAAGCCATTGAACACCTGCGCAAGGTTGTCGCCCTGGATCCGGGACACCGCGGCGCTCGCGATCGATTGTCGCTGTTGCTGCTCGAAGTCGGAAATCGCAAGGAGGCCGGCCGCCAGAGGGAAATTCATACTGCGATAACACGCGCCATGCCCGGCGCTTTTCGTCTCTTGAGTCCCGAAATCCGCCTTGAGAATTTCGAATTGCTGGTTGAATTGCTACCCGACTGGCACGTTGCGCAACTCGAAATCGGTCGCGCCCAAATGGACTTGGGCCAATTGACCACCGCGCGCAAAACCCTGCGCGGAGCCCTGAAGTACGCCGGCAATTCGACTGAGGTGCACGAGTTGCTGGCGCGGGTACTTGAGCGCATGGGCGACTTCGAAAGTGCCGCAAAACACCGTTCCCAAGCCCCCACACCCTGGGACGAGTCAAAATCCACTCCGTGAAGAACAACTCGCTTCGGCTCCACTTCCTGCTCACCTGGGCAACGCTCCTGTGCCTGGCCTGCGCCGAGTCCGAGCGCGGGATACTCGATCGCGGACCCGATTGCGGCGTGAGCTTCACCCACGACAGCGGTTTTCGCGACACCTACTACTTCCCCGAAACCGTCGGCAGCGGTGTGGCCACAGCCGATCTCGACGGCGACGGAGATGTGGACATCTATGCACTGCAATGCGGAGTGGTGCCGGGCTCGCCCCAAGACACAGAGCCCAGGCCGGTGAACAAACTCTTCGCCAATCGCGGCGACGGCAGCTTTGTCGACAAAACGGACGCAAGCGGCGATGCGGCCAGTGATCGCTATTCCATGGGCGTCTGCGCCGGCGACGTCAACGGCGACGGAGCCGTCGATTTGTTCGTCACCAACTGCGGGCCCGACCAACTACTGATCAACCGCGGCGCGCTTCGATTCGAGGATGGGGCCGGCGGCACGGAGCTCGCCGACCCGCGTTGGACCACGGGCTGCGCCTTCGGCGATCTGGATCGCGACGGCCACTTGGATTTGGTCGTAGCCGGTTATGTGTATTGGGATCTCGAAAAGGACAAGGATTGCGCGGCGGGCAATCTGCGCGACTACTGTCACATCACCGCCTACAACGGCATCGGCGATCGCGTTTGGCGCGGGAATGGCAGCGGCGAATTCGAAGAGCGCACCCAAGAGTGGGGCCTCACCCGGCCGGGCGGTCGGGCTTTCAATTTGACCCTGGCGGATCTCAACCAGGACGGCTGGCTCGATTTGTTCGTGGCCAACGACTCTGTCGAGAACCACCTGTATCTGAACGACGGCACGGGCGCCCTTGTGGATAACACTGACCAATCGGGAACGGCCTACAACCTGGAGGGCTTAACCGAAGCGGGCATGGGCGTGGCCACCGGCGATATCAACGCAGATGGCCGCATGGATCTGCTCGTGACCAACTTTGCGGGCGAATCCAACGCGCTTTACGAGAACCTCGGCGACGGCAGTTTCCGCGACGGATCGCGCAAGAGCGGCATCACCGCAATCAGCCGCGCCCCGCTCGGCTTCGGAGCCCTCTTCGCAGATTTCGACCGCGACGGCCTGCTCGACTTGGTCGTGAGCAACGGTCATGTGATGCGCAACGCCGGCATCACGGGATCCGATTGGGGCTATCCCCAACCCGATCAAGTCCTGCGCGGCACAGAAAGCGGCCGCTTCGAAATTTGGCAAGACGCCTCTCCGGCACTGGACATCCCCCGCGTCGGCCGCGGCCTCGCCGCGGGAGACCTCGATGACGACGGCGAGTTGGACTTGGTCCTGTTGGGCTCCAGCGAAGAACTGCTCGTCACCAAAACCAAACTCGCCGCCCCCGGCACTCACTGGCTGCGCGTGCAACTCAAAGCCAAGGGCAGCAACACCATGGGCATCGGCAGCCGCCTGCGCTTGGAACTTTCCAACGGTCGCACCCTCACGCGCTGGGCCC
>JAJDES010000300.1 GCA_029259675.1 Planctomycetota bacterium | reverse complement strand
GTTTTGCGCGGCTAAGCGGCCCCAGGCTCCAGGTAAAACGCCGCTCGGGTTGTTCGAGGCCATGTGCATGAACAATCCCAGCGGCGTTTGTGTGCGATCTTCGTCCCAAGCAGGTTGCGCCGACGAACACTGCATCCATGGACAAGCTTGAGCAGCTGCTGAGCGAAATTCGCGCCTGCGAATTGTGTGTGGAGCATTTGCCGGAGGGACCGCGCCCGGTCGTCGCCGCGGCCAAGACTTCACGCATCCTGATCATCGGCCAAGCGCCCGGTAGAAGGGTTCACGCATCGGGCATTGCCTGGGACGACCCCAGCGGCAATCGCTTGCGAGAATGGTTGGGCGTTACAAAAACAGACTTTTACGACGCTGAGCAATTCGCGCTGATGCCCATGGGTTTTTGCTACCCCGGCACAGGCAAGGGCGGCGACTTACCACCTCGCCCCGAATGCGCGGAGGCCTGGCACGACAAGCTGTTGGATTTGATGCCGAATGTGAAGTTGACGCTGCTGCTTAGCCGCTACGCTCACAAGCACTACTTGGGCGATCGAATGGCAAAGACCGTGACCGAAACCGTACGCGATTGGAAAGCGCACCGTCCGCGCTTCCTGACCCTTCCTCATCCCAGTCCGCGCAACAATATTTGGTTGCGCAAGAATCCTTGGTTCGAAAGCGAGGTACTGCCGTACATGCGGCGCCGCGTGAAGCAGGCGCTTAGGGGCGGCTGAGGGTGAGTCCTGTTAGCTTTGGCTAAAGCAGAAGCAGCAAAAATTAGACGCGACAATGTTCGATATGTAGGGGAGTCAAATAATGGAATTGAACAACATCAATATTGTTAATCGGGAGTTGACTTCTGAGGAGCTTAATCGAGTGGACTCAGGGTTTGATGCTCTTTCGCTGGAAGAAGGTGTAGAGCTGGAAAGTACAGAGAGGATTAGTCTTGCGGCATTGAATGGTGACCGTTTTGTCGGCTGTGCCTCGGGTTTGGCTCACAAGAACGGAGGCCGATATTCAGGCTGGTTTCACCTGACGGATCTATTCGTTCAGAAGGAATCGCGCAATCAAGGATTGGGTGCAGAACTTCTAAGGGCATTGGAAGAACGCATCGCGCCGCAAGGTGTGCGAAACATCTGGCTGTGGACCTCAGGCTTGCCCACATTGAAATTCTACGACAGACACGGTTACGAGAAATTCGCAGAACTGGAGAGTTGGTATTCCGATGGAAGCAGCCGGGTCGGATTGAGGAAGAGATTGGGTGAGCGCAATATCTCGAACAAATGAAACCGACCAAACGGCTCCCATTCCGTATTTGCATCCTGATCGGGCGGCCGGCTAGCTGCTCAGGTACCAAGTATTTCCATCGGCTGTTGACCCAGCCACGAGCGATGATTGGGGACCGAATCGGACCCCCGGCTCGGCGGCTCGGCTCCTTTTGAAGGAGCTGCTGGTGCGGTCTCGAATCGGATCGTGGATTTGGTGCGGAATCCTGCACGGCCGACTTGGCGAAGGGCTAGTGTGTCTACGCTTGTCAGCCTCGGTAGTGGTGACGCTAGGCAATGAAATTTTCAGCAGCAGAACTCTTGTCAGTGTGCTCGCGCGTTGAGATTGGCTCACGCGTAATTAGAGAACGGTGAATTCGAACCAGAATCTTCCTGTTGATGAGGTTTTGCCCAGCTTGGTGCAAAGCCTTCGCGAGCGTGAGGTTTGCTTGCTGCGGGCGCCGACGGGGGCGGGTAAGACTACGCGTGTGCCGCAGGCTTTGCTCGATGCGGGCTTGGCGGGTGAGGGGCTTGTGATCTTGCTGGAGCCGCGGCGAGTAGCGGCGCGGGCGGCGGCGCGGCGCATTGCCCAGGAGCGTGGATCGGAACTTGGCGGCGAGGTCGGTTACCAGGTGCGCTTTGATCGCAAAGCGAGCGCTCGCACGCGCATCCTCGCCGTGACTGAGGGCGTGCTTGTGCGCATGCTGCAAGACGACCCGTTTCTGGAGGGAGTCGGCGCAGTGATCCTTGACGAGTTTCACGAACGCCATCTCGACGGAGATTTGGCATTGGCCCTCTTGCGGCGCGTACAAGCCGACGCTCGTGAAGATCTCAAGCTGGTGGTCATGTCCGCCACCCTTGCGACCGATGACCTGTCGCGTTGGCTCGGTGATGCGCCCGTGATTGAAAGCCTGGGCCGCAGCTTTGACGTAGACATTCGCTACAAAGCGGGCAGACGCGAGGAGCGACTTGAGGATCGCGTGCAAGCTGCTGTTTTGGAGTTGCTCGATCAAGCCCAGGGAGACGTGCTCGTTTTCTTTCCCGGTGTGGGCGAGATCAAGCGAGCGCAGCGTCTTCTGGCTCCGATGGCGAAGAAGCGTGACATCGCGTTGGTTGAGCTCTACGGCGACTTGCCGCCCGAAGCGCAGGATCGCGTTTTGCGACCTTCCGCTCGGCGCCGCATCGTGCTCTCCACCAATGTTGCCGAAAGCTCGGTCACGCTCGAAGGTGTGCGCGCTGTGATTGACACGGGGCTCGTGCGGCGCATGCGGCTCGATCCCGCAGTGGGTCTCGATAAGCTTGAACTCGGTCAGGTGTCCCGCTCTTCGGCCGACCAACGCAGTGGTCGCGCGGGTCGCGAGGCGCCCGGGCTTTGCCTGCGACTGTGGAGCGAGATGGATCAGCGCGCTCTGCCGCCGGAGGAGTTGCCGGAGATTCGCCGCGTGGATTTGTGCGGGGCACTCTTGCAGCTCTACGCGTTCGGCGAACGCGAGCCGGCGCGATTTCCATGGTTCGAAGCTCCTGCGCCGGCTGCGCTGGATGCTGCCGAAGAGCTCTTGCGACGCTTGGGCGCAGTGGATGCAAACGGACTGACAAAAGAAGGCCGCGCCATGTCGCGCCTGCCCTTGCATCCCCGGTTGGCGCGCTTGTTGTTAGAGGGCAAACGCGAGGGGGTGCTGGAGCCATGCGCCCTAGCGGCTGCGCTCTTGTCCGATCGCGATCCCTTTCCCCGGCAGCGTGGAGTCGCATCCTGGGTCGCGCGTTCGGATGTGCTTGAGCGCGTGCAAGCGCTCGATGCCTTCGATCAATTGCGTCGCGTCGGCCCGCTTGGCGAACCCCACCGCGCCGGTGTGCAGGCCGTGCTGCGCGCGCGCGATCAACTGCTACGTATCGCAAGTAAAGGCAAATCGAAAACCACCAAGCGCGCTTATTTCGGAGCCGAAGCGGAAGAGCCGTTCCTGCGCGCGCTCTTCGCAGCCTTCCCCGATCGCTTGGCGCGCCGGCGCCAGGCCCAGGATCAGCGCGCTGTGATGGTCGGCGGCAAGGGCGTCCGCTTGGAGGAATCCAGTGGCGTGAGCGACTCCGAATTCTTTCTTTGTATTGATCTCGACGGAGTGGGTGTGGAAGCGCGTGTGCGCCAGGCGTCGGCCATCGAGCGCGAGTGGATTGATGCCGTGGATACGCAGCTTCGTACGAGCCTTCGCTTTGATACGGAACGCGAGCGCGTTCTGGCCCAGCGCGAAACCCTGTTCGCGGACTTGGTGTTGGAGCAGGTTGAGGTGCCCGGCGATCCAGAGGCCGTTTCCCAGCTGTTGGCTGAGACCGCTGCGGCGGACCCGGCTCGAGCCTTGAACTTGAGCGACCCCGATGTGCAGCAATTTTTCGCTCGCATCGCCTTTTTGCGCACGGCGCTACCCGAACTCGATTTGCCCGATTGGGGCATGGATGGCGGTTCGACCCTCAAGGCTGTTTTGCCGGGTCTGTGTCAGGGCCTGCGTTCTTTCGCAGAACTGCGCAAGGCGCCGCTTCTGGATCATCTGCGCGGCAGTTTGAGTCAAGAACAATTGCAGGGGCTCAAGCGCGAAGCACCGACTTCCTTGAAAGTGCCCAGCGGCAACAACATTCGCCTGCTATACGAAGCGGGGCGTCCGCCCGTGCTTGCGGCGCGCATCCAAGAATTGTTTGGTTGGACCGCAACGCCGCGCGTGGCGCGCGGAAGGGTGGCGGTATTGTTGCATCTCCTAGCGCCCAATATGCGGCCGCAGCAGGTGACCGAGGACTTGGAAAGCTTTTGGTCGAACACCTACCAAGTTGTGCGCAAGGAATTGCGCCGCCGTTACCCCAAGCATGATTGGCCCGAAGATCCAACAACCGCAGTGGCCCGAAAGCGCGGTGGGCCCCGGCGCCGATAATTGTCGGTCTGATTGGCCATTTAGTGATCAACTCCGGGCCATATCACGCCCCGCCACAGCAATTCTCGAAATAGCCGGATGAGAGCTTTATTTAGAAGCGAGAGTCGCTGCAGCCGGCTGGAATCGAAAGCATTGGGAGAACAGTCAAACTAGAGAGATGTCGATCCAGGCCATGATGGATTCTCGTTGGGACCTTTGATGAAATAATGCTCTCGCATTTACCGGCTCTCGAAAAGTTCTTCGCTAGCTGTGGAAGACATGAACATAGTGGAGAGCTGGGGTAGGGCATGAGAGTCCTGCTGCTGACGCGATCCGCTCGATTACTGGGGGATGAGGATGTTTGAATCGCCTATGAGTTCTGGTCGTGGGTTGGGGGAGCAATTGTTGGGGAAGTTTCGATCCTCAGGCGTTTGGGCGGGACTCGCCTGCCTTGCCCTTGCTTCGTGCGCGGCTTCGGGGTCCAAGGGAGACTTGGGGACGGATTTTGTCGAGGGAAGCAACTACTCCTATGCGGTGTATTCCAACGACCACCGGTTGTTGCATTCGCCCATCGGTCGCCTCTCCTATGAATTGGAGCAGCGCAAGTTGGCTGCAACCAGCAGCGGTGAAAAGCCCCGACCGATCACAGATGTTTATCTGATCAGTCACGGTTGGAATTTCACTTTGGAGGAATCAGCTGCGCTGTACGAAAATTACAGACTCTCGTTGGATTCGGCAGTAAGCCGCTATCAAAGCAAGCGCAAAGACTTTGAGCCCTTCTTTATCTTCATTACGTGGGGATCTGTCTCCAGGCCGCTGACTTCGGCCTTGGACTCGATTTCTCCCTATCAGCTGCCGACTCTGCTTCGGAATACCACGACAACCATAGACACCGTGGCCTTTCACATTCCGAGCAACTGGGGTGAAACGAAGGAGGCATTGAATATCGCTCTCGGTGATGGCGATCGTATGAACGATTTCAATCCCCGCGCTTATGAGCCAAGCCCTAAGGAAAGTGACTATTCGCGAGCATTGGCACGGGAGATCGGCCGCGTGAAATCGGAGCCCTTTGAGGGTTACCAAGTAAGTGTTTCCACCCTGGTCGACCAGCTGCTGCGCATTAAGTACGAAGAGAACACCCCGGCTTTTCGATTGCACACGGTCGGGCACAGCTTTGGTGGAAAGTTGATTTCATTGGCCACGCTCGATGCCAGTTCGCGCATTCGAGCGGCCAAATTGGTCGGCGCGGGTCCCACCTGGGTGCAGGAGGAGCAATACGTGGACTCCATGGTGTTGATCAATCCCGCAATGAAACCCTCTGAAATGTACTTTCCAGTGACTTTGGCTTTAGAGCCGGAGGAGTGCGAAAGGCTAATCAAGGAGGACGAAATCTTTGGGTCCGATCTTCTTGGATACAGCCCTGCTTTCCGTCCAATTGCAGAAAGTGTTACTCGCAAGGGCTTGGCCTATAGCAGGCATGACAGCGCCAATGGTTGGGTCTTCTCACTATCCCAGATGGCACTTTCCTATGATGCGCTTGCGGAGCAAGGTTTTGATCGGGATTGGCATCCGTTTTTTCAATTGCCCGGATGGATCTTGAGCTTGGGGGGAGCGGTGGTGCAAACAGCCTTTACCGATCTAGCCGCGTTTACACTTGAACCAATCGATGCGTTGGTCGGTGCCTTTACTGGCTACGAATCAGTTCCTGGCTTTGCCATTGACTTGATGCGTGTTCCCCTTGCTCCATTCAAATCCCAAGCCAGTACGGGTAGCCAAGGCTTTCGCAAGATAGCGGCTTTGTCGGGAGGTGCGCGTCAAACGAGTTGGTTGACCAGTGATGCACGCACTTATCTAAATGGCTCCCATGAAGTGGGCTCCAAGGACTTCCTCGAAATTTCTGGGTCACTTGGGATGGATGCCAATGTGCACGAGTCACTCTATACCGTTTACGACGCGAAGCGTGTTTACAACGGTCACATGGCGAGTTTGGGGAACTTCTTTGGAGGAATTCTCAATCAATTCGATCCTTCGGCAGCCCACGGCGATGTGCGCTCATACACCAAAGTTGACGGCCTTCAAAAGCGTGAGCGCACGTTCCTCTGGATCTTCAACCTTTCGCACAGCACTCCCGTCGCAACGGCTATGAAGGGAAGCAAGGTTGTGGCCAGCACGCCGATCGACTGATTGCTTCGCTGGTGGGGAACGGCTCAGAACACAGAGCGTTCGGCCGACAAAGCCGCGATCTCGCCGATCGGACGGTTTCACAAATGCACGGTCGATAGAGTGCGCGCGCTCGTCACAGCCTCAAATCAGCGCCCGTGCACAAGCGATGCGCGCGACCGTTCTAGCGTTCGAGTTTGGAGCGCAGGGCTCCATCGTCGGGCTTGCCCCGTTCGGCTTGTTCGCCTGACCCAGGAGTCGACTCTCCATTGGGGCTCGAGTAGCCGGGTCCCAGCGGGGCCTGGCTGTTGGCCATCCAGGTTTGGTACCAGCGCGTTTGCTTGTCGCCGTGGCAGTGCTCGCAATTGACGGGGCCGCGATTGGCGCTCCTGCGCTTTTGGTAGTCCGCGCCGTTCCAAACTTCTGCAAAGGGCTGTTCCAGCGCGTTGGACAGACGGTCGGACGGAGCGAACTCACTACAGCAAGAGAACACGTCTCCGTTGAAATTGACCGTCACCGCTTGCCAAAGGTGGTGACATTTCTGCGGGGCCTCGCGACCGCCCTCACCATTCAAGTTCGGGTTCAGCGGCAACCATTCCTGGCCACCTTCTGGGGCCCAGATCGTTACGACCCTAAATGCCACACCAAGCTGCTTGGCCCTGGCGCGGGCCAAATCCACCTCGTGTTCGTTGTACCGGTTGACGACGAACTTCCACTCGATCAAGGGCAAGCGCCGTCCGCTTTTCTTCTTGGCCGCGACCAATTTCTCAACGTTTCCAACCGCGACTTCGAAATCTCCACCGACCCGATAGCGCTCGTAGGTCTCCTGGCTGGCACCATCCAATGCAACCGATAGCGTGTGCAAGCCGGAGGCCACCAAGCGTTCGGCGCGTTCTTCGTCAAAGAGCGTGAAGTTGGACTCCATGCGCACCTTGATGCCGCGCTGCGCTGCGTAGCTAATGATTTCGAAGATGTCCTTGTTGAGAAACGGCTCGCCCCAATTGGAAAGCACCATTTGGACCGTATACGGAAAGTTGTCGATGATCCGCTTGGCGTTGTCCAAGCTCAACATGCCCTTGGGCAGGCGCTCCTCGCGATGGGTTGT
>JAJDES010000299.1 GCA_029259675.1 Planctomycetota bacterium | reverse complement strand
ATGGCGCGCGTTTCGAAGTGCGAGGGGGTTTTCATGACCTGATTGAAGGGGATTGGCCGTGGGGCGACGCGGGACCGGTGAGTTTCTCGGGGGAGTTTGGATACTCGCTTGCGAGATTCGAGATCCGCGATTGTAGCAGCCCCGGTCAAAAGGCAACCGCCGCGGGTGACGCTAGCCCTTGCTGGATGGGCCCCGGCCTTTGGTATCGTCAGTGCGGGAGAGGGGAATTCCATGCGCGACGAATCAGCTAGAAATACGGGCCACAATTCGGACGCCGGGAATGCGCCTTTGGAAGCGGGTGAATGGGGAACGAAATCGACTGCCCCGGAGGCTGCCTCAACACCCGGACGCGGCGACTCCGAAGAGCGTGAAGAGCCGGCCGCGTGGCATCCCGAACTGGACACCTTCGCCGCCCGGGCTCTGGATTGGGGCGAAGTGCGCGAGCTGTATGCGCGCTTTGCTCCGGGCCCCCTGGGCAAGCGGGCGCTTTACCAATTGGGCCCGCGCCGTGTCGATCAGGCTCGCCTGGCGCTGTTGCGGTCGGGCGAATTGATCTCGCGCGGCTCGAGCGGCGAGCGCTTGCCCCTGGCGGGAATCGGCGATCCGATGCCGTTTTTGGAAACGGCCAAGCAATTCGGGCGAGTCCTGTCCGAAGACAATTTGTGCGAAGTCACCAGTTTCCTGCGCGGTGGGGCCTTGGTTTGGCGTTGGTTGTCCGGGCGCGCGGATGAATTGCCCGAATGTTCGCAATTGGCCCATCAATTGCCCGACTTGGTCGTTTTGCGAACAGCGCTCGACGAGCAGTTGGACGAGCGCGGTCGACTAAAGGACGACGCCTCCGCGCGCCTCAGCACACTGCGCCAGACATCGCGCAAACTCGAGCGGGAAGTGACTCGGATCGTTACGGCCATGGCCAATCGATCGGAGTTGCGCAATCACTTGGCACCGGGGCACGCGGGCCGCGTTCAACGTCGCAACGGGCGTCCGGTTCTAGCGGTCAAGGCGCGTTCGCGCGGGCGCGTGCCCGGCATCGTTCACGATCGATCGCAAACGGCCGAAACGCTCTTTGTGGAACCGCAGGCGGCGGTTGAGCCCGGGAACTTGTTGGCCGAAAATCGGGTGGATGAAGCCCACGAAGTGCAGCGCCTCTTGCACGAGCTCACGCGCCAAATCTTCACCAATATGCCCGCTATTGAGCGTTGGTCCGAAAGACTGGCGGAAGCCGAATTGACCGTATTGGGGGCCGATTTCGGCCTTAAATTCAATGCGCGGCCGGCGCGCATTCCCGGCGACCAAGGGGCCGGAAAGGGACTCGTGTTGCGCTCGATGCGCCACCCCCTGTTGTTGGCGGCTCTGGAATTGGGCGAAATCGAATCTGTCGTACCGTTGGATTTGCGACTGGGCAGCGAGTTCAACATGTTGGTGATCACGGGCCCGAATACGGGCGGCAAAACCCTGGCGCTCAAGAGCGCGGGCTTGGCCGGCTTGCTGACTCGATTGGGATTGCCCGTACCCTTCGACGAAGGTTCGACGGTTCCGTTCTACGACGCCGTTGCTGCGGACATCGGAGATGAACAGGAAGTGAGCCAGAGCCTGTCGACTTTCTCGTCGCACCTGATGCGCATCAAGGAGGGCTTGGCCCGCGCCGGTGCGGACACGCTGTTCCTGTTGGACGAATTGGGAGGGGGCACAGATCCGGATGAGGGCGCGGCCCTGGGCTGGGCTTTGCTCGAGCAATTGTTGCGGGACAACGTGCCGACCATCGTTAGCACGCACCTCGGCGCCCTGAAGGAATTCGCCTTTCGACACGCCGCCGCCGAGA
The DNA here is from genome assembly GCA_029259675.1 of Planctomycetota bacterium. Classification (GTDB taxonomy): domain Bacteria; phylum Planctomycetota; class UBA1135; order UBA1135; genus JAJDES01. Next base: position 1,227 of record JAJDES010000299.1, on the reverse strand, counting down.
ATGCTTCGGTCGAGTTCGACGTGGAAAGCCTGCGTCCCGCCTACCGTTTGCTGCTGGGGATCCCCGGGGAATCCAGGGCCCTGGCGATTGCGCGGCGCCTGGGGCTGGAGCCCAAAATCCTCGCCAGGGCGGAGGAGCGGTTGGAGCGGCGGCTCGAGGAGGCTGATCTTTTGATCGATGATGTGCGGCGTTCGCGCACCGAAGCCGAGCGCCTGCGTGGGCAAGCCGAGGACGGGCTGGCGGATGTGGAGCGGAAGGGCCGCGACTTGGATCAGCGCCGCCAGCTTGTCGAAGAGCGCAGCGAGCAGTTGGCTTCGGAGGCCCAACGCGACTTGGATCTGCGCCTGGCCGGGGCCAGGCCGCTGCTCAAGCGCGCCCAAGTGCTGCTCGCCCAGGTTCCAAGGGGGGCGCGCAGCGAGCTCGAAGGCCTTCTGTTGAGCCTCGACGAACGGCTCCAGGGGGCCTCGCTGGGGGAGAAGCGCCAGGCCTTCCTTACCGGCCTCAAGAAGGGCGATCTGGTCTACCTTCCGCGCTACAAAAAGCGCCTGCCGGTCACGCGTATTTGGCGCGACAAGTCTCAAATCACGGTCCGGATGGGGAAATTGGACGTGACCGTGGATTTCGCCGAGGCATCGCCGCACGAGGGAATCTGATTTCTGCCCCGGCCGGAGCGCATTCTTTTTCAGCGGCCAGCCGGCCCCGCCACTTCCCGTCCGATCCGGTTGAAACTTGCCGGCCCAGCGTCCCAAGGGAAGCAAAACCGTCCCAAAAGGCCGGGGGGATTCCTTCCAAATCGGAGCTGCCACTATTTAACGTCTCCGAACCCTGAGCCAAGCCGCTCGCGGGCTTGCAAACGAAGTTCGAGTTCGCCGGCAGCGCGGGGGGTATTTGTTGCCCCAAACGGGCCGAATCCGATCTGCGGGATTGGCGCCGAGCGGTCCAAAACCAAAAGCCTTGAGAAAAAACTTGAGGCCCACAGTTGCAACCGGGGGCGCCCTCCTTAACATCTCTCGCTCTCGTCGGCGTTCGCAGCCGTCCGCAACCGCAGATTTTCTGGAACTCGGCCCTCGAACGGCGCCGGCTCAATGGCCAGCGTGGCTCAATTGGCAGAGCACCTGATTTGTAATCAGGCGGTTGTGGGTTCGAGTCCCACCGCTGGCTCCATCGGAGCGCTTGGGGGCACTTGAAAACGGCGTCCTCGGACTGCTCCTCGGACTTTGCGATTGT
>JAJDES010000298.1 GCA_029259675.1 Planctomycetota bacterium | reverse complement strand
GCCTACAAAAATCTCGCCGGCACGTGCAGCGCGTGCCACGAGAAGTATCGCAATTGAAGCTGCAAATCCCCGCGAGCTTCCGAGCTCCAGATTCCATGCATGGTTCCATACTCACGCTACTAGGCGGAGTGCTACTCGCGCTGACGTCGTGCTCGTCGAATGCCCACGACCGTGATATTGATGAGCGCAGTGCCGAAGCCACTGTGGGTGGTAGCAAGACCCTGAGCTTCCCATTTGACGGGGGCGTCGGTTCGGTGCCGCAGGGCTGGAGCGTTGGAACCAGCAATCGGCGCGAGGGATCCGATGATGCGGTTTGGGAGCGCCGCCGCGATGCTACGGCTCCGTCCTCTCCCAACGCGATGGTGCTGACCGACGCACGCAATCACGTCGGCCAAGCCTTCAATCTCTGTTGGAACTCTGCGATCTCCATGGCCGACATTGATGTCGAAGTTGCCGTGCGCGTCGATGGGGGAGAAGAGGACCAGGGCGGAGGCCCGGCCTGGCGTATCGGCGGCGAAAACGATTATTACGCCGCGCGCTGGAATCCACTTGAGGACAACTTCCGCGTCTACTCGATCAAGGCCGGCGAGCGACTGCAGCTCGATACCGCGCGGGTCCGAGCTGATACCGAAACTTGGCACACCATTCGAGTGCGACATGTGGGCGACTCGATCACATGTTGGTTCGATGGTGAGGAGCTGTTGCACGCAACCGATGCCAAGCTCACGCAACCGGGCGGAATCGGACTGTGGACCAAGGCCGACGCGACGACACGTTTCGATAACCTCTCGATAGCCGGCGCAGCGAGCGATCTCTGAGGAATTCCCGCTGCGAGCAGTGAGTTCAGCCGAATCGGCAAACTGCGTCCCGAACTTGCGCGGCCCACAATCTGCCGCTTGCCTCATCGCCAAGTGATCGCGACATGGAAGTGCGGACAGATGTGGTTTGCGCAAGCCGGTAACGCCGGCCGAGCAAACGCGAGCTTGGCTATGGACCTATAGGCGAGTAACGATTTCGCTCCAGCGCGGGTCGTCGTGCAGGGACTCGAGGTCCGTGTCGGACTTGAGGGTTCGGGAGTCCGAGAAGCCCGCGTCAATGGAATCGGCCAAGGCCGCGAAGGCGCTGTTGATGTCTCCGACGAGAGCGTAGGAGCAGCCTGCGTTGTAGAGCGCGTCGGCTCGAAATTGCGAGCCTTCGGCGGCGCGCGTAAAGAGCTCGGCTGCCGGTCCGAATTGACCCTGCCGATAACGCAGTGTGCCAAGGCCCAAATACACTCCGGGGGCAACCGGCTCCTTGAGCGCTAGCTTTTCGAAAATGTGTTCGGCCAAGTCGTGTTGGCGGTTTTGCAGTGCGGCCCAGGCGGTTTTTGCAGTGGCCGGGGGACCGGCCTGATCGACGCGTACAAGCTTGGGCGAGTTGTTCGTTCCGCAGCCTAGGAAGAGCGTTGTTCCGTCCGGTGCGGCGGCGATGCCGTTGCAGTTCTGGAGCAGTGGTGATGAAGCGGCCGATAAGCTCGTATCGCTGCCGCCTTCGACGGGGATGAAATGGATCGCTCCCTCCGGATTGATGCGATAGACGGCACCGATGTTTGAGGCGGCGTAGAGGTATCCACCGGCCCAATCGAGGTGGTTGCCGGCGCCGATGCCACCCAGCAGGGGCAAGCAACTAAAGAGCTCATACTGGCCCGCTTGGGTGGAGCGAAAGATGCGCCCGTCCCTACCGCTGGAAATGTACAAGACTCCTTTGTCGTCGATGGCCAAACCTACCGAGGCGTGCAAATCGGGGCCTTGGATGTAGGTGCTCACTTCACCGGCGGGCGTGATTCGCAATACCGAATTGCCCTCGCCGGCCGGTGTGCCGTAGATCGTCACGTAAATGTTGTCGTTTGCATCGATCGCCATGCCGGCCGGACCGAGTGGCGTTTCGGCGAAGCGCCTCACTTCGCCATCCGTTGCAATGATACTGATGTATGTCGAGTTGTAATTGGAAACGTAGAGGTTGCCCTTGGAATCCATCACCGTATCGGTCGGTCCTTCAAAACCCTGGGCGATAACCTCTACTTTGCCATCGGTGGTGCTGCGGAAGACTTCGGAGCCCTACCAGGATCCGCAAAAGTACAACTGGCCGTCCGGGGCAAAATTAACGCCGTCGAAGTGAAATTCGATTGTGCGCGGGATGATTTGGGCGGTTTGAGCGAGGTTGCTTGGAGCAAGCAGCACGAGCGCCAGCGCAGCCCAAGCGCGAAGGTGTGTTTTTTTCATGCCCGGAGACTAGTTCGTCACTCGGACTCCGCGCGCCGTTTGGGACGAGACGGACCCTTGCTGGGATGAGTCGACGCACCCGCGCGCGAGGTCGAGACGCTAGGCTACGCGCGTGCAAATAGCTGTTGGCAATTCGAGGCTGCGGCGCGCTCTAGCGGTCGTCGGCATTTGGCTGGTGCCCGGACTGTTGCAGTGCGTGCAGGAAGCAACCTATGCCAAATCCCATGGTGCCGCGGATGTCTCCTTGCTGAACATCCTGCTGCACTATTTGCCGTCGTGGTTGCCGTGGGCGGCATTTACTCCGGCCGTGTTGTGGATTGCCCGGCGCTTTCCATTCCAGCGCGGCACGCTGGCGCGGGCGCTTCCGGTGCACATTGTGGCGTGTTTGATGTTTGGGGGGGTGCACCTACTAATTGTCGGGTTGTTTCGAACCAGCTTCCCACCGGCGCCGTGGACAGAGCCCGACCTCGGGCTGTGGCTCACGCGCACGCTTTGGAGCTTGCACTCCCAAGCGGAAGTGCTCGCCTACGCCGGTGTGGTGACGGCGGGGCATGCTTTCGCAGCCCTGCGTTCGGCGCGCGAACGTGAACTGCGTGCGGCGCGGCTCGAGGGTCAGCTGACAGAGGCGCGCCTGGCGGCCCTGCGCGAACAATTGCAGCCGCATTTTCTCTTCAACACCCTGAACGCTATCGATGTGCTGATGGTTGATGACCCGCAGCGGGCGGGGCAGATGCTACGTCGCTTGAGTGACTTGCTGCGTTTGACGCTTGAGGATGTCGGACCGTTGCACACGCTCGCGCGGGAACTTGAACACTTGCGCTGCTACCTTGGAATTGAAGCCGTGCGCTTCAGCGATCGATTGAAAACGAAGATAGAGGCGGATGAAGGCACTCTGGAACTTGCCGTGCCCAGTCTCTTGCTGCAAACCCTGGTCGAAAATGCACTGCGTCATGGGATTGGGCCGCGAGTCCGGGGCGGCTGCGTATCCGTTTGTGCGCGGCGCGACGGCGATTGGCTTGAGCTTGTGGTTGAAGACGATGGTGAAGGCTTCGAGGGCGACCTGTGCGAAGGCATCGGTTTGAGCAACTCACGCGAACGACTGGCCGGGCTCTTTGGAGCAGAATATTCGCTCAAAATAGAAGCGGGCACGGCCGGGGGAACCCGAGTTCATGTGCGCATTCCGGCCAAGACAGAATGGAACGTGAGTCGTGGCTGAGGCGACGCTGAAAGTCTTGATCGTCGATGACGAGCCGCTGGCTCGGCAGGGACTTGCGCGCATGGTGAACGCGCATGGGGGCTTTGAAGTCGCGCGCCTGTGCTCAAACGGCCGCGATGCCGTCTTGGCGCTCAGGGAACAAGAGTTCGATCTTGTGTTGTTGGATGTGGAGATGCCGGAGTTGGACGGGTTTGGAGTGTTGGTGGAGATTGGCGTGGATGCCATGCCCCAGGTCGTATTCGTGACGGCCTTTGATCGCTATGCGCTGCGCGCGTTCGAAGCCCATGCCCTCGATTACGTTCTAAAGCCTGTGGAGCCGGAGCGCCTGGCCAAATCACTGCAGCGAGCGCGCCGGATGCTGACCGCCGGTGCGCCGGGCAGTCGGTTGGCTGAACTCCTGGAAGAAATCGATGAACGAAAGGCCTTGCCAAATCACATCGCCGCGCGTTCCGGCGGTCGCACGAAACTCATTCCGGTGGACGAGATCCGTTGGCTAAAGGCCGCGGGCAACTATGTTCGCTTGCATATGGGGGAGGAGATGACCTTGCATCGGGAAACATTGGCCCAGCTCCACCGGCGGTTGGACCCGAAGCTCTTCCTTCGTGTTCACCGCTCTCACGTGGTGAACCTTAGTTACGTGCGGGAGCTTCGTCCGGGCGGTCATGGCGATGCTCAACTATTCATGGCGAACGGAACCAAGCTGCGGGTTGCACGCGGTTATCGGTCGGGGATCGAGCAAGCACTGAAAGACTTGTAGCGGCCTGGTTTGGTGCCTGTGGGCCGCCCAACAGCACCTGGGCCGGGTGACTTTGCAGGACCTGTGGAATTTGCAGCACCATGACAGAACTGATTCACGTTTCGGTTGCAAACCCGAAACCGTTGATCAAGCCTGGAGTCGTTTGCCGGGGAGCCCCGATTTGCCCATGAAAGGTCTCTGTCTGTTTAGTTGCGGAGGAATCGTAGGGGTAGACATGACCCGATTCATGGTTCAAATAGTGATGATCGTCATCATCAACAATCAATGCTAAGAAATTTTTGTGTCCAGAATGAGTTCATGGCGCAAGCGGGGAATCAAAATGGTTGCAAACGTGCTTACTTGCTCCGCTGGACCTGAATGGATATGGAATGCGGATGCGCTGCTTCGGGGCCGTCATTGCATACTCGGCCTGTGCGCGCTCGCCTTGTGTTTGACTTTCGCTGGTTGCGATCCTGCTTACATGCAAGTGGACCGCTTCGAATCGGACTCGCGCCACCTGCTTTCGCAATCCGAATTGAACCGAATGGATGAGGCTGCCCTTGCTGAGGGCTTTTCCATTGCGGAATCCCCACGAGACCCAATTGAATGGAGAGAGCAAGACTGCTTGCGGCTTCTGGCGCGTTACGAATCCGCGCTTCGCAAACCCGATTGGGGCACGTGCAATGTCAGCGTGCTGCTGAGGATGCCTTCCGGTGCTGTGGAATTGGAGCTCTATGCGTTTCCAGCACGGAGCCATCCCGAGCATATGAAGGCCCTGCATTCGGCACTTTCCAGCCTCCTCGCCCAGTTTGGATATGGCATGCAATAGCGTCACTCAGGAATGGCTTGCCCGGCAAATCTCGTTCATGGCGCAATGGTTTCGCTGCTGATGCACCGGATCGCTTGGCATAGGATTGATCGAAGGGCCCAACTGATTTATACAGGCTTGAATGCAGGCTGATCCAAACGATCGATCCGGCGCTCTGTGGTTGGTTGCGGCACTGGGCATTGCCTTTGTGTACGGATTCAATTTGCTTTTTTATACCGGTTCGGACCTTGGTCATTTTCAATGGAAGTTGGAGCAGGGTCGCTTTTCACTGGAAATGGCGAGCAACTTAGTCGGCGAGGATTTTCATGTCGCCGGCAATTCACAGCATCTGCGGTTTGACGTAGATGCGAAATGGCGCAATGCCTCGCATTGGTTGATTGCGCTGCCCCTGTGGATTCCGCTCGTGCTCGTGACGATCCTTTGGATCCGGGCACAGCTACGGCGGCGAAAATAGCCACTGTCTGCGGGGTCGATGCAATCAGCGATTGGAGCATCCATCCTTACCTGCGGCCCTGATGGCCGGCGCGCTGGCATGAACAACTAAGTTCAGGGAATTGCATCTGCGTGATCGATGGTACACGGAGCATCGACAGCGCTGAACTTGCGACAAACGCGGGGTTCCCTGCTTGCGATTGGGCATGCAATCTTTGTCCGCTATGAAAAAAAGGCTTTAAAGCCTTGATTGGGTCGCAGAATTCAAGTGCAGGCCCAAAAGTGAAAAAATAGGCCATTCGATCCAAGACAGCCGTACTCAGTGAGATTCAGTGAGGCTAGGGTCCAGGCTGCGCAAGGCAATTTGATTTTGCTGCGCGAAGGCCCATGCAAGAATCCAGTCATCTGTTTGAAGAATCTGACGGATTCAGCAATGTTTTGGGCTCCCTTAGCGACGGGGTCCTGGTTCTGAACGAAGCCTTCCGATACGTCTATTGGAACCCGGCAATGGAAGCTCTCTCGGGGGTCACTTCGAGCGAAATGCTGCGGGATGAGCGTGTTGCCTGGGAAATTTTCCCGCACTTACGGGAACAGGGTGTGGACCAAATGATGCTGCGCGCCATGGGGGGTGAGGTTGTGCAGCGCATGGACATCCCCTTTCATTTGGAGTCCGGCAAGAGCGGATACACCACGGAAACTTTCATGCCTGTGCGCAACAACGCGGGCAAGATTGTTGGGATCGTGGGCGTGATCCGAGACACGACGGAACGTGTCCGAGCCGAAGTTGAGCGGCACGAGTTGCAGGCCCAACTGCTCCACGTCCAAAGGCTGGAGGGACTAGGTGTATTCGCAGGCGGAATTGCACACGATTTCAACAATTTATTGGCAGCGTTGATGGGGCACGCGGAGTTGATTGCCGAAGATCTTCCGGCGGACTCCGACTCACGGGAGAGCGTGGATGCCATCTTGTCGATTACCAAAAACGCTTCTGCGCTCTGCAAGCAAATCCTTATGTACGCTGCTCGCAACGAAGCAGCAACAGGGGTTTTGAATCTGTCGGACTGTGTGCGCGAAGTCGGTAGTTTGGTTCAGGTTTCCATCGGGCAGGGCGTTCAAGCGAATTACGAATTGGCGGAACAGCCGCTGTTGATCGAGGGCGATGGATCCAAAATTCAGCAAATCGTGATGAATTTGCTTTCCAATGCGTCGGAGGCCTGCGAAGGACGCGGCGGCCGCATTGATGTGAAGACTAGATTGGAGTTCTGCAGCGAC
>JAJDES010000297.1 GCA_029259675.1 Planctomycetota bacterium | reverse complement strand
AACCGCGCCGGCCTCCAAGGCTTGGCTATGTTGCGCGGCGGCTGCGACCTCAATGTTCTTTTCTGAACTGTGGATGAGTCGTTCGGTTTGGGTCCAGTTGGCCTGTGTGGCGGAGGGCTCGCTCGCTTCGGACTCAACTCGGACAGCGGGCAGTTGTGCGCTTTCCAACGGCCGCTGTGAAATTTCCGGCAGCATGTGCAGGAACACCACGCCCAGGAAAACACCGGTGGAGAAGGCAATGAACAGGTGCAGAATGCGGTGCGAACTGCGAAACCACAGCGGCAGCAGGCCCCCCAGGAGGGTGAGTGCGAAGACGAAGAGAATTTGAACACCCATGGAACTAGCAGCCTAGTAAGTCGGCCGACGTTCGGATCCTAGAAGTCAAGCTGCGCACGGCCAACATTTGCGTGACACGTGCAGTGTGAGTTGGATCGCCGAAACCAACGGTACGCTCGCAGGGGGTGTTAAGCGGGGCCTTTCGCATGTTCGGTGCGGAACGGGAGCGATTTGAAGCTGCAAGCTCAATTTGAGGGTCCAATCTCATTGAAGCGCTCGATCCAATTCGTCCAAGCCTTGGTTGAGCCTGGCGATGACAGTCAGCAAACGAGTCTCTTCGCGCGCCAGGGCCCGGACGTCGAGATCTTCGATGGCGCGCCTGAGCGCCGGCAGCATCCAGGAGGAATAGCCTGAACTTTCGTCCGGGGCGGCGAAGAGGTTTTGAAACCAAGGCCGATCGGGCAGCCCTTCGGCAGCCAGCCAAGCGCGATCGAGCTGCATCAGAGTTTCGTTGAGAGATTCGCGCGTTGTTGCGTCGAGCTCGGGGTCCTGTCCCGCCGCGCGCACACGCTGTGCCAATTCGGTTGCGCGCTCGCCGTACTGCAGGGCTGCGGCCTCGGCCCGCGCCAATCCCAAATCAATCGGGCGTTCGCTCTCCTTGAACAAGCCGAGCGCGCGCCCGCGTCTCGTCAAGTTGCGCAAGTGTCGCAACACTTCCGGCGCCGTCCGCTCAATATCCAGCGGAAGCACGGCCGCGTCGGCTAAGCGCGCGGCAAACAGAATCGCGCCACCCGCAATCAGCTTGGCCGCGGCGTAGTCGGAGCCCACGGCTGATCGATACCAGGCGCGCGTGTCGTAATTGGTGTGGTAGGCCGTTCCGGGCGAGCCGCCGCCGTTGAAGCCGACGCAGGGCACGCCGCCCAAGGCCAAGAAGCCCACATGATCGGAGCCGCCGCCCAGGTCGCCGAAGCGCGGCAACGCATCGAAGCCGGGATGGGTTCCGCGCGCGCGCCAATTGTCCAAGGCGCTTTCGTTGTTGGAGCCCGGCTGCGGCAGTTCTCCGGCGATCTCGGCGATCAAGCTTTGCAAGCTGGGCGATGCACTCGCGCTCAATTGAACGCCCCCGGCCGCGCCGTCCAGATTCATATAGGCAACGATTTTATGGCGAGCTCGATCCAGATCGGCTTCCACCCACTCGGTCGAGCCAATGATGCCGAACTCTTCGGCGCCCCAACCGGCGAAGGCGATCGAACGCCTGAAGGGACCTTGCGCGCGAACCTCTTGGCTGAGAATGCGCGCCGCCTCGAGCACCGTGATCAGACCCGAAGTGGGGTCGGAAGCTCCACAACCCCAGGCGTCGTGATGGGAGCCGACCAAGACCATGCGTTCGGGCTCTTCGCTGCCGCGCAAAATGCCGATCACATTGGCGGTATCCGCGAAGAAGCGTTCCTGCACGACTTCCAATTGGACACGCAGTTCCGGGCCGCCCTCCAGTCGGTAGCGAAAGGGGAGGCCGCCTTGCCAGTTGCCGCTGACGGACTCGCCGCCCATGCGACTTAGAATTTGCGCGGCCGAAGCCCAACCGATGGGTTGCACGGGAATGTTCGGCAACTCGACGCTGCCGGGGTCCAGGAACTCGGCCCCGGGCTTGGCTTCGACCATGGGCGAGAGCGGATCGCCCGCGTAGGGCAAGGTCATGATCGATCCGCGCTGAATCGACTCCTCGCCCGACCAAACTCCTTCGGGCCAGGACAGGCCCTTACCCCAACCGCTGTCGGCGGGGTCGGTGTAAATAATCAATCCCGCCGCTCCGGCTGCCTCGGCGAACTTGGCCTTGTAGCCGCGGAAGTTGCCGCCGTAACGGGCGATGATGATCTTGCCCGTGCAGTCCACGCCGAGCTCCAACAGCTTTTCAAAATCCTCCAGGCGGCCGTAATTCGCGTAGACGACTTCGGCCTCGACGGCTCCCGATCCACTGTAGGCATTCCAACCGATCAACAGAGCGGGATCCGATGTGTCGGGGTCGTTGTCCAGAGCCGGCTCTTGAATCGAGAGTTCAATCGGCGTGGGGGCGGCAATGGCCAAGCGCGCGCTGACCGGTTTCGCAATCCAAGTGCGCACCGGATGGCGTTCGACTTCGAGGCCCATGGCTTCAAAGGACTCGACGAGATGTTGGATCACCGCCAAATCGCCTGGAGTGCCCGCCATGTGGGGCCTTTCGGCCACAAGGTCGTGCCAGCGCTCGAGCGACTCGGCCTCGACGGCCCCGAGCAATGCCTGTGACCGCGTCGGTTCCGGCGCTTGGCTGAGGGCGGCAGATGGGGAGCCGAATGTGCCAACAGCAAGACCGATGAGGATGCCCAGCTGGGACGGCCGAGCGCAGCGCGTGTGTTTGTTGTGCATGGGATCCGGTGCGGTTTTGAACTTTGGCCCTGGCCCATACGCAGGCTTCGCTGTTGTGCGCAAACGTGGGCCGGTTGCTGCAAGCCGTGGTGGAAAGCTCAGCGGAGGAGAGGTACGAACGGGGTGGGGGAAGGCGGGCTTGCGCGCTGCGCTGAAAACTTTGCAGTCGTGGCCGAAGTGTCTATCAAACAAAACAGGGACGCCGCTGGCGTCCCTGTTTCTGGTCTCATCGTCGCGAGCCTAGGCGCGCGGGAGAGTGAAGCGGCAAAGCTGAACTCGCAATGCGGATGGCGCAAAGCCCTACAGCTTGCGCTCCTTGTGGGAGGTGTGCTTGCGGCAGAAGCGGCAGTACTTCGCTTTCTCAAGCTTGTATGCGGCCTTTTGGCGCTTGTGAGTGGTGTAGTTCCGGTTCTTGCACTCGGTGCAAACCAGGAAAACGTAGCGGTCCTTAATCTT
>JAJDES010000296.1 GCA_029259675.1 Planctomycetota bacterium | reverse complement strand
GGCGAGCGCTCGATGCTGCAGTTGAATTGGCTCTGCGCTCAGCTCTCACCTCGGCCGCCCCAGCTTTGCTATCCGTAGGACGACTGCCCTTGGCCCGATCTTGCGCAGTCGCCGGTTTGGAACGCGAAGGACGAGAACCGGGGGGGCGGCTCGCCTTGGGTTGGGCGGCTTTGCCTCCGCTCCCTCTTCCCGACTCCCCCTCGCGTTCTGATTTCCCCTCCGCTTTCGCATTGGACTTTCCTCTCCGTCCGCCGCGCCGACTTGAGCGCCCGGGACGAGCGGAACTCTTCCCGGATGCAAGCGAATCTCCATCGATACCCGCGCCAAAGGGCGCGGGCTTCTTGCCGCTCTGCACGCCCTTCTTCGCAGATCTCTTGCGAGCTCCGCGGCGACGGCCGCCGGCCGGACGCGCCCCTTTGCCGGCGCCCGCCTCGCCCCGCTTCCCAGAATTTCTCCCTGGGTCCGTCTCACTCATGATTTCGATTCAAAATACCTTCGATCCGCGAGCTACCGCACAGGCCCTATTCAACGCAGAACGCGCACGGAGCCCAAGGAACATCCCATGGCGTGCCTTCGGGCTCGCACCACATTCCCGCAGCGCGGAGGCATTGTCTAGGGCGGGCGAGATCCACATGGATCCCTCGGCCAGGGCCACCGGTGGGCTCGCCCTCGTAAGGCAAGCTCTCGTAGTTGGTCGCAACGGGTCCTATCGCGTGCGCCAAGCTAGTTTCTTGCATTTTTTTAGGTACTGAGGAGCGAAGTTCGAAAAGTTCCGCGTTTGGCCTTTATTGACCCATTGGAGCCCAAGTCAGGGATCCACGCTGAGTTCGCAAGGATCAAAAATTGGATCTTGGGCCGTCACTTTTGCCTCTTTGGTGAAACGAATCCCCACGCTTCGTCGAGCTCCATTCGGAATCGACGTCTTCGGGCAGCCGCAGCAATCCTTTTGAGTGGATTGAAGTCTGCAGACCCCGGGCCGCCGACCGCTGCAAGTGCTGCGAAGTTGTGAGGAGGTGGGAGAGAAATGTTTCCAACCCGAATCGCGCTCACCCCATTTGCCCGCAATGCGGCGCACTGAGCTCTGCCCCGGTTGTGAAGAACTGCCGAAGTACAAAAGGAAAACATGCAACTAGCCAAACAACTATCGATCCTAATCACGCTGGGAGCCGGCTCAGCATTTTGCAACACCGCCCTGGCCCAAGGCGCAGAACTCAAGCTTCAGCGCGATTTTGAGAGTTCTATTCCGGGCGTTAACGCGAACCTTGGTGGGATTCCCAATCAGCCGTTCGTGTTGATGGCCTATCTCCCAGACCAGCCCCAGTTACCCTTCCTTCTGGCCAGCGGCATTCTCTCAGCTGATGGAGAAGCGCAAGTGGAACTAGACGCCACTCAGCTTCCCGCCGGCGTTCCGCTCGCTGTAGTGGGTGGCGTGCTCGAACCCGGGTTCGGAATGAAATTTGGTCAACCCGGATACCTCGGCGCAGCTCAATTCTTTTGCGATCGCATCACCTTTGATGTCGGCACAGGTGGTGCTCCGATCGTCGCTGGAGAAGTCATTGCAGAACAATATGCCGACATTGGAGTGCACATCTCCGCAGTCAATATGGGTCCGATCGGTCACCCCGATCTATCGGTCGCTTTCGACTCCGCCAATGTCTCGGGTGGCGACACCGACCTGGCCACACCGGGTACGGGCACTGACAACGATGTGGCCTTCGGCAATGTCTTGATCGTCGCGGAAAACGGGATCGACGCCAATTTAGACACCTTCATCGACGATCCCGATGACGAAGCTTTCGGCAGTTTGATTACCTTTGAATTCGACAGCCCGGTAATTGCCTGCGACCTCGCCCTGATTGACGTCGATTCCGTCGACGGAGTCGGAACGGTGGTCAATTCCTACCGCAACAACTTTCTGATCGATTCCATTCCGGTCGTTGGGCTGGATGACAACAACGTCCAAATGCTTGAGCTTCCCTTCGAGCGCATCGATCGGCTCGAAGTCATGTTTTCAGGATCGGGTGCCGTGGGCGAATTGGGTCTCTTGCCATGTCCGCGCATCATCGATTTTGACAACACCAGCACGGGCTTGCCCTTGGGCTTCACAGCCGGCCAGCAGATCCTGAACGATCTTGTCGCCTTCGGCTTCACCGTAACGGCTACGAACGGCACACCCGGCCACCCCGACAAAGTCATTCTGTTCGATAGCGAAAACCGCAGCGGGACGGACGACGACTTGTTGACCCCCGGAACCGGACTCAACAACGACGTTGCTCGCGGCCTAGTCATGATTATCCCCGAGAACGATACCGACGCCGACATGGACATGATCGTGGACGATCCCGACGACGAGTTCGGTGGTGGCACCATGAACTTCCTGTTTACGCGCCCCACATTGCTGCAGTCAGCAGCCGTCTTGGATATTGATCAATACGAAGGCGGCACACATTTTCGCGCTTACAACTCGGCTGACGCCTTGATCGGCGTGTTCCCCGTTGCGCCCCTCGGCGAAAACTCCGTCAGCGAAGTAGATTTCGACAATCTATTCGGCGTGAAACGATTGGAGCTCATCCTGGCGGGATCAGGAGCCTTGGCGGACCTCAAGTTCTGCCCGATTCCCGAATTGGCCGCCCGCTAAAGGGCCCCGCGCGGATACGCAGCACCTAGCAACGAATGTGGACGGCGGACTTCAGTCCGCCGTTCTTCGTTTAAGGCTGACCATCAAGAGCAGCCCCATTCGGCCTCGCACGCAAAGCCGTTGCTCCAAACATCTTCGACCGCAAGCACAGGGGACACCCCCACGCAGCTCCCACGTTGCACGGGTGCCTGCGCCAACCCAAAAACAAGTTCGCGCACCTCTCGTCGCGCAGGTGCCTGCGTTAAATAGAAACAGGCTCGCGCACCTCTCGTTGCGCGGGTGCCTGCGTTAAATAAAAACAGGCCCGCGCACCTCTCGTTGCGCGGG
>JAJDES010000295.1 GCA_029259675.1 Planctomycetota bacterium | reverse complement strand
AGGGAGGCCAAGGAGGGCAAGGTCCAGGGAGCCTGGGTTTGGGCGCGCAGGAAAACCGTGGACGTGGCGGCAAGGCCATCCAATTCCGGGCTGGTGGGCCGTTCATATCCGAAGGCACCCAGGCGGTCGGCTCGCATCGTGTCCACGCTCAGCAGCAGGACGTTGGGCCCGGCAGGTTCGTCAGCGCCGCAACCGGCAAGGATCAAGACGGCAGCACCAAGGAATCGTGCCGGGGTCGTCCGGGCGCCTATTCTGAGCTGCTTGCAAAGCATGGCTCAAATTCTACGCGCGCTTGGGAGCGGACTCGAACGAAAGGCCCTCGAATGAGGGCTGGCGGCTGAATCTCGGGCATCCGCAATGCGCAGCGGACTAGCACACCCTGCGCGCAAGGGTTCTCTCCAATCGAGAATCCGGATCGGTTGGCGGCGCGCGGCCTTTATCCTGAGCGTCCTCACATGGACCAAGAACTTATAGAGCAGAGCGAGCCCAATTCCGGTCGCGCCGCGGCCGTTTTGATGGTGCTTTTCGGATTGGTCCTGGTGGCGACCATGTGGCGCATCGGGCACACGTCGGACGAGAGCATTTACATGCTGACCGGACGACAGCTCTTGATGGAACCCGAGCAAGGCCTCGCAGCCAACTGGGAAAACCCCAAGTTGCTGTTCCAGGGGCCGGTGGCGCTCATCTTCGGCCAAACGTTTCTGCACAGCGCACCTCTTGAGGAAATGACGCGTGCCCGACAGGAGCGCAGTGTCCTTTTCCTGGGGCGACTCGGGCTTTTGCCCTTCGGTTTGTTGGCGGCCCTGGGAGTCTACCTATGGGCTCGCAAAGCCTTTGGCGCAGCGGGCGGCTTGCTGTCGCTCGGATTTTTCTGCTTGGATCCGCTCATGCAGGGTTACGGGTCGCTGATGACGGTGGATATGGCCTACTCGGCATTGCTGCTTTGGGTCGGCTATTTCCTATGGCGTTACAGCGAAAGCCTATCCAAGTTGGATTTGGGCATGACGGGGGTATTCCTCGGATTGGGCTTTGGAACCAAGTACATCGCCGCGCTGATGGCGCCGATAGTGGCTTTGATTGTTGTCATTTGCGCTTGGCGCGGGGCGGCAAGCAAGGGTGGGCGGTCGAGCCGATTGGCTGGACTGCGAGGAGCCACCGCGGCCTGGGTGTTGTTGGTGGCTTGTACCGTGCTGGCACTGCATGCCTGCTATGGTTTTGGTGGGGGCTTTGCGCCGGGCGATCCAGGGATATATCAAAGCCCACTGCTCGGTTCGCTCATGGACATGCCGCTGGTGTCTTCATTTTTGCAATTGCTTCCCACGCCTTTCTTGTACGGCGTGGATCAGCAATTCGACCGCGGTCACGGGGAACGCATCATGTTCCTCAACGGTCATTTTGCCGGTAGCCACTACGGATACTACTTGTGGACGATTCTTTACAAGACTTCCGAAGTCGCATTGGCGGCCTTGGCCTTCCTGATGGTGCGCCGGGGACCGAGCTGGATTCGCGCTGCCGTTGGCCGTGCGGGTCGCCGTGCAGGTGAAAGTGCCGGCCTTCGTTCCGAAAGTCGGGCCGCTTGGATTGTGCTCTCCATGGCCTTGGTACCGCTTGCCTATTTGAGTTTCTTTACTTCGTATCAAGTGGGTGTTCGCTTTGCGCTGTTCTTTTACCCATTGCTTTACGTCCTATTGGGTGCACTGGCGAGGGATAAGTGGTTGGGACCACAATTGGCGGCTCACCCGAAATTATGGGCGCTCTGCTTCGCGATTCCTTTGGCCTATGGACCCATAAGCACCTTTCCCAACTCGATTGCCTATTTCAATTCGCTGGGAGGCGGTCAGGCGCGGGCCTTCGAACATTTCATCGATTCGAACAGCGACTGGGGTCAGATGCGCGACGATGGGCTGCGTATCTTGCACGACACCGAAGACGAAGATTTTCAAATCTACTATGCGCGCGGAGCGGCGCGCTTCGGTCGCGTGGCTTTGTATGTCCGATACATGGCGCGCTACGAGGCCGACTATCCGGAGTCCGGCGATATTTGGATTCATCACTTTGAACCGGAGCGTCACTTGGATGCCGCTTGGTGGCTCTACGACATCCAACCGGAGGCCTTCGAAGCTGCGGTTGAGCGCAGTGGAGATGAGCGCTTGAGACGCGACCTGGTGTTGGCCTATTTGGGTGCGGGGGAGTTGGAACCCGCCGCCAGGCACTTGGCCCTGCTCAAGCGCGAACTTGCCGAACCCCTGGAGAAGTTGTTGGAGCTGAGCCGCCGGCGTGCGCAGGGCGAAATGAACGAATTGGAGTTGTCCGGATTTGCCATGCTGTGGGCCCTCAGGGGGCGACCCGACATTTCCATTGAATGGCTGGAAGCCGAAGGTGCTCCCGACAACGTGCTTTCCAGGCGAGCCCTGGTGAACGCATATTTCCAAGTGAATCGAGTGGCCGATGCGGTGCGCGTGCTCGAAGGCGAAGGCGTCATTGCAGAGGATCCGCCGATGGCAACCAGTTTGAGCCGCATGTATCGCTACCAGCAGCGACATGGGAAGGCACTCGAGATTTTGCTCGAATGGGAGCAGGAGTGCCGGGCGTCGAACCCCGTGGATTTTGAGAAAGCGCTCTCTGCTGCACAATTCCGCGTGGATTACATCCCCAAATGGGGCTGGGGCGCAAATGCGGATTCTGGGTTCGGAGACGAAGCCTTATTTTCGGACTAGCGTACTGCGGTGCCAGGCAGTTGGCCCAGAGCCCCTGGGTTGGAAAGCAAACTGCAGACTTGAGCGTGGTGCGTCAGCTCGGGCGCGTGCCGCTTGCGCCCGTGCTTGCCTTGCCGGGGCCCAATGATTTTGGCGCTCCCGCCTAGGCTGTGCGAGTGGCGTTCACATTTTGATCGTGATCGTCTTCGGGACCGAACTCGTCAATGTCCTTATGGCGGATGATTTCACCTTGCACCATGTAAATGACATCTTCGGCAATGTTGGTTGCGTGGTCGGCAATGCGCTCCAAGTTCTTGGAAATGGAGATGAGCATGATGCCCTGTTCCATCAGGTGCGGGCGATTGGCCATGGTGTCCAAAAGCCCTGAAATGACGTCACGATTGCCCTTATCGACGCGATCGTCATTGATGCAAACCTTGCGCGCCGTGTTGGGGTCGCCCCGGACAAAGGAGTCGAGCGCATCCCGCAGCATTTGCATGGATATGTCCGTCATCTCTCTGAGCTTGGCCGGAATGGGTGTTTTCTCCGCCTTCGACAGAGAGCGTGCGCGTTTGGCGATGTTGCAGGCCAAGTCTCCGATTCGCTCCAAGTCATTGTCGATCTTTAAGCAGGCGGTAACAAAGCGCAGATCTGTGGCGACAGGTTGGTGTAGAGCCAAGACTTTGAGGCACTCTTCTTCGAGTTCAACTTCACGCCGATCGATGTCGAGATCGCCGTTGATAACTTCCCGAGCGAGATCTTGCCTCCGATCCGTCAACGCCTGAACGGATTTGCGTACCGCCTCTTCCACTTGGGCGGCCAAATAAAGAAGCCTCTTTTCCAGCGAGGCGAGATCGTTTCTAAGGTGCTTAGACATGACGGGCTGAAAATGTTCAGCGCAATGGGGTTGGCTGTTCGTTGCCGAAGGCTCGTAAGTAACTGTCGAGGGTAGCGGAGTCGGGCGCGAGCAGTGTAGCTCCATTTGGGCCCGCCCCAATTCGTGTGACGCGCTTGGCCAATTCACCACCGGCAAGGAATGATGGAAGTTCCTCGCAATCCGATCGAAAGACCCAAATTCGCCCCTCTTGGGAGAAAACACGGAATCCTTCCACGGCTGCTTCATACGCCTGCAAAGTGGCCGCATCGGGCGCTTTGATGGTGCAGCCCATGGGGCCGGCGCCGATTCGCGTTACGTGCTTGGCGGGTTCGCCGCCTTGGGCAAAGGCTTTCAAGTCCGAGATGCCGTCCGCGAACACCCACAGGCGGCCGTCGTCAACAAAGCATCGGAAGCCTTCGCGCGCAGCGACGTAGGCCAGGATTGTTTCCGAATCGGGTGCCTTGACGGTCGTGTTGCCCGGGCCGACACCGATGCGGGTTACATGCTTGGCGAGTTCGCCGCCACGCTTAAAGGTTTCCAATTCGGGAGCGTCTTCGTGGAAGGCCCAAATGCGCCCGTCGACGAGCTCGGTTACAAAACCTTCGCGGGCTGCGAAGTAGCCGCTCAAGGTGCCGCTATCCACGGCCTTGACCGTCAAGCCTGCGGGGCCGGCGCCGATGCGCGTGATGTGCTTGGCCGGTTCCTTCCCAACTTCAAATTCGGCTTGTTCCTGACTGCCGGTTGAAAAAATCCATAGGCGTCCGTCCTGCAAGTAGGCCGAATAGCCCGGGCGCCCATAGGCCGTTGCAGGCTTGAACGCGGCGGCAACCTTTTCGGGATCGGCTTCAAATGCGGATTCGACGGTTGCGGTTTGCACCGCGATAGCCTCGGAAGGAGTGCCGGCTTGATCCCCATTGGAGCTTGTGTGCTTGCATCCTGCGGAAACGGCCAGGAGTGAACTGACGATAATGAGTGCGCTGCGATTCATCGTTCTGTGTGGCGTCGCCTTGGGGGAGTCGCCTGGGTGGCTTGGATCAACCGAATTGGCCGGTAACGTAGGACTCCGTTTCGCGGAGTTGGGGGTGCAGGAAAATTTCCTCGGTGGGGCCGTATTCAATTCCCCGACCGAGGTACATGAAGGCTGTGTAATCGCTCGCTCGCGATGCCTGCTGCATGTTGTGGGTCACAATCAAAAGTGAGTAGTCACCCTTGAGTTCCTCAATCAAATCCTCAATGCGACCAGTCGCGATCGGGTCGAGGGCCGAGCAGGGTTCATCGAGCAAGAGCACTTCGGGATCGGCGGCAATGGCGCGCGCGATGCACAGGCGTTGTTGCTGCCCACCGGAAAGGCGCAGGGCGCTGCTCTTGAGCCTATCCTTGACCTCGTCCCAGAGGCCCGCGCCGCGCAAACTGCGTTCGCACACCTCTTCCAGGATGGACTTGTTGCGTTCGCCGTCGATCCGGCGCGAGTAAATCACGTTTTCGAAAATACTCATCGGGAAGGGGTTGGGTCGTTGGAAGACCATCCCGATCCGCTTGCGCAATTCGATCACGTCTACGCTCGTGTCATAGATGGGGTCGCCGTTGAGGCGAATCTCACCTTGGATCGAGACGGAATCGATCAAGTCGTTGAGCCGGTTGACGCAGCGCAAAAGGGTCGATTTGCCGCAACCCGATGGACCGATAAGAGCCGTTACCTTGCCGCGAGGGATTCGCAAGGATACGTCCCAAAGCGCGCGGGTGTCCCCGTAGTTGAGGTTGAGATTGTCGATCTCAAGTACGGCTTCCTCTTGCAACACGCGTTCATGGACGCGGGTTTGGAAGGCTTGACCTGCTTCGACCGCATCGAATACGCCGCCCGGTTGGGATGCAATCGCCCGTTCGGTTGTGTCTCCGCTAATGGGGGACATTTTGACCTCTTTACGTTGGGCCGCTTGCGGCGGCTTTGCAGGTGTGATCTCCCGAATCGGAAGGTTCAGTTCTTCAGTGCTTTGCTGCATCGGTTCTTGCTTGGGTTTAGATGGCGACGGCTGCATAACGCTTCCGCAGTCGCCCGCGAATCCAAATGGCAAACACGTTTAGGCCGACAATGATTCCGATCAGAAGCAAAGTCGTCGTATAGACCATGGGCTTGGCAGCCTCGGAGTTTTGGCTTTGGAAACCCAGGTCGTAAATGTGGAATCCCAAGTGCATGAAACTGCGCTCGGGGTGGGGGATTGGGATCATGCCGGCCATTTCGAGCGGCAATTCGGGGGCCACCTTTACGGCTCCGACGAGCATCAGGGGAGCCACTTCGCCGGCGCCGCGGGCGATGGCCAAGATCATGCCGGTCATGATGCCCGGCATGGCGCGCGGCAAAACAATGCGGCGAATGGTTTGCCATTTGGTGGCGCCGCAAGCGTAGGAGCCCTCGCGCATGGAACTTGGCACCGACGATAGCGCTTCCTCGGTAGCGACAATGACCACGGGCAAGGTGAGCAGTGCGAGCGTGAGGGAAGCCCAGAGAATGCCGCCGGTGCCGAAGGTCGGGCTGGGCAGTTTGCTGGCAAAGAAGAGCTCGTCGATCGTTGCGCCCACGATGTAGCAGAAAAAGCCGAGCCCGAAGACGCCGTAAACGATGCTGGGTACACCGGCCAGGTTGTTGACCGCAATGCGCACGATGCTGACGATCACACCTTGCTTGGCGTATTCGCGCAGGTATAGAGCGGCCAGTACGCCGAAGGGAACGACCACGATGGACATCACGATGGTCATGGCAACCGTGCCGAAAATGGCCGGGAAAACACCACCCTCATTGTTGGCCTCGCGCGGATCGTCGAGA
>JAJDES010000294.1 GCA_029259675.1 Planctomycetota bacterium | reverse complement strand
CGACGATGATGTAGAACTGCAATTCCAAACCGCTCATGTGGACGCCTTTGGAGTGCCTGACAAAAATGGGCCGGATTGGATCGGTTACCGCTTCGCAACCTCGAGAGACTTCGTCGGAATCGTTTATCAAGAGGGAGTCGAAGTTGAACAAGGTGGTTGGTTTGAATCCCTCTTTGTTCAAATTCACAACCCGAACAACAACACATGGGAGAACATTTCCTCCTTTTCAGGCCCAAGTTATCCGAGTGGGCAAGACGGTCAGAATTTCAATACTTACCGGCTGCGATTCCCCAACCCGCGCAGCGGCGACGGCATTCGCATCCTGGGCCCGGCCGGCGGAACTCTGGAAGCAATCTCTGTGGCGGAACTGCGTGTCCTCGCGCTGCCGGAACCCGCTGTTGCGGGACCCACGAACTACAACGTGCATCTGACCGTGTTGGACGAGACCAACTTGGCCGCCGAGAAGGACTACCTCGTATCGCTCAACAACTCTCCGCCCGAGATCGAGATTGTCTTCCCGGTCAACGGCGACACCTTCGACAACACGTTACTTGATGAATTCGATTTGGTGACAATTGTTGAGGATGCGGAGCACACAGCACAGGAAGTGGACTGCGAGTTCGAAGTGATCCTGCGTCACAACACTCACATTCACCCCGAGGAAATCGAATATGTGTGCGACACGCACGGCAATTTGATCCCCCACGGTGACACGGGTGACACCATTTACTACGAGCTGAAGCTAGCTGCCATAGATCCGCTTGGTTTGCAGGACAGGGAATCGGTGTTCCTCATTCCCAACAACGACTGCAACTTGAACGGCGTCGATGATTCACTTGAAATCTTTGACGGCACTTCGTTGGACAGCAACGCCAACAACTTGCCCGATGAGTGCGAGGTCGATTGCAACGGCAATTTCCTCGGCGATTTGTTTGAAGTTGTCATCGGGCTCGAAAGCGATTGCGACGTCAACGGAGTTTTGGATTCTTGCGAAGTGCTTTCCGGCAGCGATTGCGACGGGGACGGCTTGCCCGATGTTTGCGAAATCGGAAGCTTTGGGTCGAGCGACCACAACGACAACGGCATTCCCGATGAGTGCGAACTGCTGGCTAGCAACACGGGGGCCATTTCCCTAGCCCAGGGCGGCACGCAGGTGTTGCAGCTTCAGGCCGGTCCCGCCTACGCGGGCTCCATGGTTTGGGTGCTCGGAAGCACCGCAGGCACGACGCCTGGCTTCTCCATGGACGGCGTTGTCCTGCCGGTCAACTTGCCCGGCATCAACTCCAAGCACCTTTCGAAGACCGCCATGATCGCGGGCCGCATGGGCTTCCCCCTGCCGCTGCCTCTGATCAACTTCACCGATCCCAACGGCGCCCCCAGCTTGACTCAGTTGCAGCGCTTAAATTTGAACGGTGAAAGCACGGCAAGTCTGATCTTCCCGCCCGACAGCAGTCCCTCGCTCGCGGGTTTGACCCTGAACCACGGCTTCCTGGTACTCGATAAAGGCAAAGCCATCCTGGCCAGCAACTCGGTGTTCTTGAACCTGGTGCCTTAGGCCCGCCGACGAGTGGCCGGGATTCGCCTCCCGATTCGCCTCGTTAGGGCCCGGCGGCCCCCAGCCGCTGCTTCGGCGTCTGCTTATTGCGGGGCCCTTGATTGGGCCCCGCTTCATTTAATGGTCTAGGAGTCCAGGCCAAGCTCCCCGGCTGGGGCCCAACTCCCGCAACCGCGCCACTCCGCCCGCTTACCCAACCGGCCTGGGGCTGGCGATAGTCGGAGTGCCCCAACAGGCTGGCGCCGATTGCGATATGGCCGCTCGAACGACATCGGAAGGCACTTCTGCGAGCGACAGGGCTCCCTTGGTCATTGGTCCCAACGCCGCAAGGAAGACTCCTAGCTAACGAAGACGGAATCCCAGGGTCGGCAGCGCTGTCCGCAAACGGGGCCGCAGCGGCAAGATTCCCGCGCCCAAACTGGAATGTTGGGCTCTCCTGTGGCAATAAAGGGCCCCTAGGAATTCAAATTATTCAGATATCCGGTATGAGCCCTCCACCAGCCGCCGGAATTCCACCTGAATCACCGCGCCATGTCTCCAGAACTGCAGGAATCCCAAGGCCCCGAGGCGAAGCCTATCGACTCGGATAGCGCCGACCAGGTCGAAAACAAGGCCATTGATGAGCAGCTCCTGGCCGAGCTGCCCACCTTCGAACTCTTCTTCAAAACCTTTGGGTTCAAGCGTGTGCACGGCCGCGTCTGGGGCTTGCTCGTGCTCTCGGACGGTCCCCAGTCGAGCAAGGAGATATCCAGTCAATTGGGCATTTCCCAGGGTGCAACCAGCACCACGATCAACGAGCTTTCGGAATGGGGTGCCATTCTCTCCGAATTCGACAGTTCTCGCCGCTGTCACCTCCACTCCCCGGTCGGCAACGCCCTCTCGATCGCAGCGACAGTCTTCAGGCGGCGCGAACAGGTGGTTTTTCAACAGTTCAAGCAATCGACGAATCGCGCCATGGGGTTCATTCGCGAGCGCTACGGCAATCGCGACCCGCGCGTGCTCACGCTGCGCTCGATCATTTCCACCTGTGACATCGCCGAAGCCTTGATGCAGTTGGTTTTCACCGCGGTCAACAGCGCCCTGGGCGACAGCCAAAGCTTCCTATCGCGCGCCATCAACACGGCGCTCAAAGTTGGAGTCGGCGTCCCGGCCAAGGTGTTCCTCGGCAATGATCGCAACCGCTTGATGGACATATTGGAGCCTTCCGAAGCCGAAGCGGAAGTGGAAGAGGCGGAACGCGCGGAGGGCAACGGCCCGACCGAGAATCGTGGTTGAACTCGCACGAATCGTTATTACCGGGGTGGGGCTAACCAGCCCGAACGGCAACAGTTTGGTGGATTACCGCCAAAACCTGTTGGCGGGCGTTTCCGGCGTGCAGGATTATGAGATCCGCCACGTGGGCAAGACCCTGGCCGGAATCTGCGACTTCGATCCTCTGCGCTATCAAAAGCGCAAGGAAATGCGACGTGGAACCCGCGCCGGCTCGATCGCCATTTGGTGCGCGAATCAAGCCATTGAGAATGCCGGCATCGACATCGAGCGCTTGGATTCGCAACGCATCGGGGTGTATCCCGGCGTTACCGAACACGGCAACGTCGAGACGGAAAACCAAGTCCACGAAGTCAGTCAGTACGACTTTGATTTGAGCTTTTGGTCGCACCACCACAATCCGCGCACGGTCGCCAACAACCCGGCCGGAGAAGTGACGCTCAACCTCGGCCTGCACGGACCGGCTTACACCCTGGGTGGCGCCTGCGCCGCCGGCAACCTGGGACTGTGGCACGGCGCCCAAATGCTGCGACTGGGTGAAGTTGACCTGGCACTGGCCGGGGGCATCTCCGAAAGCATCCACACCTTCGGCATCTTCGCCAGCTTCGCAGCCCAGGGTGCGCTCGCCAAAAACGACTCACCGCAATTGGCTTCGCGGCCCTTCGACCGCGATCGCAACGGCATCGTCGTATCCGAAGGCGGCTGCCTCTTCGCGCTCGAACGACTCGAAGACGCACGGGCGCGCGGTGCGCACATCATCGCGGAAGTCGCCGGGGGCTTCGTCAATTCGGACGGCGTGGATCACGTCCTACCCCAAAGCGACGGCCAAAACGCGTGCATGCGCGGCGCCCTCCAATCGGCCGGCATGCAGGCTGAAGACATTCACTTGGTCAGCACCCACGCCACCTCAACGCCCTCCGGCGATGCCGTTGAGTGCGCCGCCGTGCGCGGCGTCTTCGGTGACTCTCGCCAGACCTATATCAACAACACCAAAAGCTACATCGGCCACTGCATGGGCGCCGCCGCCGCTCTCGAATTGGCGGGCAATATCCCTTCCTTTGAAGACGGCATCGTGCATCCCACCATCAACGTGGACAACCTCGACCCCGAGTGTGAGATGCGCAATTTGGTGCTCGGCCAGCCCAAACAGCTTTCGACCGTGGACACGATCCTCAACTCCTCATTCGGGATGCTCGGTATCAATTCCGCAGTCATCCTCAAACGCTTCAGCGCTTAGCAACATTCGAAACAAACCTTCCGGATGCTGAGCGCTTTCATTCGCCGTGGGCGGCAGTCCCCCACAACTTTTCTTTTCATTCAAACCGACTCGATCCAATGACCAACGAAGAGATTGTCCTTGCCATCGTGGACATCATTAAGACCATCGCCCCCGATGAGGACGTCAGCAACCTCAACCCCGATGAGCGCTTGCGCGACCAAATCGAGTTGGACTCGATGGACTTCTTGGACATCGTGATGGAGCTGCGCAAGCTCTATTCGATCCAAGTCCCCGAGGAGGATTACAAGGAACTTGCCAGTCTAAACGGCTGCGTCCAGTACCTGGCTCCGCTCCTGGCGGACAAGGAATTGCACTGCGCAGCCAACGCCTAGGCCCGCACCATGTTTCGCTCTGAACTCGCCTCCCTCACCTCTGCCCAAAGGCCCAATCCGGCCCGCTGCATGGAGGGCTCCCCGAGGGAGTTCGCTTTGCGAGCCCGTGCAGGACTCCGCCGTGGCTGAGGATTCGAAGTTCGATGCGATCGTCGTGGGCGCCGGCATGAGCGGCCTGGCGGCTGGAATTCGCTTGGCCCACTTCGGCAAGCGCGTGGCCATTGTTGAGAAGCATCAACTTTGGGGCGGACTCAATAGCTTCTACGGGCAAGGTGGAAGGCGCTTTGATGTCGGCCTGCACGCCCTGACCAATTACGTTCCGCGCGGAACCAAGGGCGCGCCGTTGACTCGCTTGCTGCGCGCGCTGCGCCTCAAGCACGAAGAATTGAAGCTTGTTCCCCAGCGGCATTCCGAGATTCTCTTCCCGAGTTGCCGGCTCGTGTTCGACAACGACTTTGAGCGCTTGCGCGAAAACGTAGCCACTCACTTCCCCTCGGAAGCCGATGGTTTTGGACGCCTGGCCGCCGCCGTGCGCGAGGAGTCCGTGCG
>JAJDES010000293.1 GCA_029259675.1 Planctomycetota bacterium | reverse complement strand
CGCTTCCGGCGTGGCCCATCATGTCCACAATTTCGCTCTCGCTCAGCGCCGAACCTTGGAAGGGACTCGGGCTTCCCCCACTGCGCTTGGATGCGGAGGGCGCAGCCGGAACATGGCTCGCTGCGCGCGCGGCGATTTGCGTGCGCGCAGCTTCGTTCTGCACCGATGACTTTGACGTGAAAGTCGGCGCGCGCCTCGCCTGGGCGCTTGCCTGGGCGCCTTGTGAAGATCCCGAACCTGGCTGCGGTTGCGACTCCCGCTGTTCGAAGAGAGCGCTCGGAATACCGCTGGCCATGGGTGTTCGCTCGACCTGCTGCGGAGCGTGGGCGGAATAGGCTCCACCGGGAACCGCATGACCCAAGGTCGGAGCGGGTCCGTGGCTGCGCGGCCTGCCCCCACCCAGTGCCAAGGAGG
Organism: Planctomycetota bacterium; assembly: GCA_029259675.1. GTDB lineage: Bacteria > Planctomycetota > UBA1135 > UBA1135 > JAJDES01. Next base: position 7,387 of record JAJDES010000293.1, on the reverse strand, counting down.
GATCACCGGGCAAGCCCGATCCGCGCGGTGCGGATTCGCCGCTCATGCTGGCCGCGCGCGCCATGCTGGCTTGATAGAGGCTGTCCCAATTGGGCTTGGGAATGGCCACGCGCTTGATATTGATCAGGTGCCGGGCGGTGATGTTGTCCGAGGTGATGTTGCCGGCCAAGGGCCCGCAGCCGAGGCTCAGTGAGGGCACAAGGTTCGTACTAAAACCGACGGCCCCCTGTGAAGTCGGGCCGTTGACGATGATGCGGCTGGCCGGCTTTTGCAGGTACCAGGCGTTCAAGACGGACTCATCCTTGGACCAAACGCCGATGGTGTGGCCCAGGCCGCCGTACTTGAGAATGCTCATCGAAACATCACAGCCCTCTTGCCAGCCGTCCACTTCGTGTACGGAAAGCAACGGACATAGCACTTCGATGGAAAGCGGGTGCTCCTTGCCGACACCACCCTGCCGCGCCAAAAGAAGCGACGTTGCGCGCGGGACCGAGAAGCCGGCATCGCGGGCGATGACGTAAGGATCCATTCCAACGACATCGGGATTCATCATCCCGCCGCGATTGCAATAGGACTCGAGCTTGCGAGTTTCCTCCTCGTCGCACAGGTGAGCGCCGCGCTTGACCATTTCGTCCAGGAGCTTCGCGGCAATCGGCCGGTCGAGCACCAGCGCTTGTTCGGAGCAACAAAAAGTGGCGTTGTCGAAGCTTTGACTGCCGACGATTTGAAAGGCCGCTTCTTCGATATCGGCACTGCGGTCGATGTAAACCGGGACATTGCCCGGACCGACTCCGTAGGCCGGCTTGCCCGAGCTATAGGCCGCTTTAACCAGACCCGAACCACCCGTTGCCAGAATCATCGCCACCTTGCGATGCTTCATCAGGGCACCGGTGGATTCGATCGTCGGGTTGGAGAGACTTTGGACCAAGTCCGGGGGCCCGCCGGCGCGCTCGATCGCCCGCCGCAGGACTTCCGCCGTTTCTCCGATGCAACGCCGCGCGCGCGGGTGCGGGCTGATCACAACCGCATTGCGAGCCTTGATCGAAATCATGGCCTTGCCGATGGCCGTGGAAGTCGGGTTGGTGGTCGGCACAATGGCGGCCACGACTCCAACGGGCGTGGCCACCTCAAGCACTCCGTTCTCATCGTCTCGGGCGAGAATGCCGACGCTCTGCTCGTGTTCGATCGATCGCCAAACCTCTTCGGCCGCGAAGAGGTTCTTGAGAATCTTGTAGTGCACGCGACCGATACCGGTTTCCTCAACTGCGAGCCGCGCCAGGTCGTGGGCGGAACGCGCGGCGGCGGCGGACATGGCGCGACACAAAGCATCCACCTGCTCCTGGGACCAGGTTGCAATGCTCGTTGCCGCGCGTTTGGCAGCCTCGACTTTGTCGCGCACCTCCTGCAGGGCACGCAGATCGGGATCCAGTTTCTGTGCCACGGGTCTGTGGGGCAAAGGGTCTGGGCGAGTCGCTCAAGAGGCCTTGGCACTCTTGGGTCGAATCGTCCGAAACCTATTTGGCAGGGGCCGTTTTCGGGGCGGCCATAGGCGGCAAGATGCGGCTGACTTGGTCGTGCGGACGCGGGATCACGTGCACGCTGACCAATTCACCGACGCGGCGTGCGGCCGCAGCCCCGGCGTCGGTGGCTGCCTTAACGGCCCCCACTTCACCGGCGACAAACATGGTCACCAGTCCCGCCGTCGCCTTCTCCTTGCCGAAGAGCTCGACTTTGGCGGCCTTGACCATGGCGTCAGCCGCCTCGATCGCCCCCACAAGTCCCTTGGTCTCGATCATTCCAAGTGCGCGATGCTGCACGTTCCGTCCTCCGTTGCGCTTGCGCGCACAATCGTCCCGGGCACGTGGCGCCGGGTCCTCGGTTCAGCTCCCGGAGCTCGCCCAACGCAGAGAGAGCACAGCCGGGTACGGCACGGATTGCATCCGGCCGATTGGGCGCGCAGTCTACGGAGGGTCGCCAAATCGAGCAACGATAGCCGGCGAAAAGCGTATACAGGAAACTTAGAGCCCATATAGGGTGAACATGCCACCCACAAAGGCGAAACCCACGTCTTTGGCGGCGATCTCCAGAGCCCCTGCACAAGGAACTTTGCACGGGAACTGGATTAGCCGCGCTCCAGGGGAGATGCTTCCAGGCACGAACTCCATGTTCACGCCCGCTGGAACGGACCCGCACTTGCTCTAAGCGCGCGCACCCCGGGAAAGAAATCGGGCAACGCTCCACTGGTCGCAATTGGTGTGAATCGCTCAAAGACAGATTCACAAGCACCCCTTCACGAAACGCCCCCCATTCCTTGAGCCGCCTGCCTCGCCTATTGCTGCTCGCGACCGCCTTGGTCGCCGCCTCTCGATTCGTATGCCTGACAGCGGACTACGGGTTGGATGCTGACGGCTGGCTTGTGGCGCGCGCCGCCCACAATTTGGCCGCCGGTGGCGCCTATGAGGCGTCGCGCTTGCCCGGCTATCCGGTTCAGGAGTTCGGCTACGCCCTGCTTCTGAAGCTGAACAGCAATGCGGGCCCGATGGCTTTCGGTTTGGTGACAGCCTTGTTCAGCGTGCTGGCGTCCCTCACGTTTGGGCTCGCGTTGCGCGGCCTCGGTTCCAAATTCGCTCCGCTGGGAGCCCTGGCCCTGGCGGCAGTACCGGCGGTGTACATCAACAGCCTCAATGCCATGGACTTTGTCTGGTCCCTGGCCTGGATTACGAGCGCCATGGCCGCCGCGATCCACGGTCGCTCCGCCACGGCCGGGATTCTGATCGGATTGGCCATCGGTACGCGCATTACTTCGGGAGCCGCACTGCTCCCGCTATCGCTATTGCTCGCGCCCAATGCACTGGGCCGGCGTCAGCTCGTGCGCATGTGGCTGACTGCGCTCGGCACGGGAGCGCTGTGCTTTGCACCGGTTTTGTGGAGCTACGGCTTTGAGTTCTTTACGTACTACGGCGGTGAGGAGCGCAGCTTGTTGCAACCCCTCTTCGGGCGCGCGTTGCTGCAAGTTTGGAGCCCCTTTGGCCTGTGCGCCGCAAGTGCAGGACTCCTGATCGGCGGCCTGCGCTGCCTTCACCGCCGAGGCGGCGAGCGCGCCGTTCCAGCCGATCAACACCCGCGGCTATGGCACGCCTGCTTGCTGGCTATGGCACTTTGGTTCGGCGCTTTTTTGATCCTGCCCGCCGACCCCGATTACTTAATTCCAACTGTGCCGTTTGCGCTCCTGTTCCTGGGCTGGCTCCTGTCGGGATCTCAGTTCGCGATTTTCTGCCTACTCCTGTGCATCGCTCCCTTCACCGGCTGGGGAAGCGAAACCAAGGGGCCCGGTCCCTTGCAAGCGGCCCTGAACAATCGCCGCAGCATGGCCCGCATCTACGAGCGCGTCCTTGCAGAAGCCAAGCAGCTGCCCGAAGCCAAAGTCGTGATTTATGCCGGCCCTTTGTTCACCCAATTAGCCGTCAGCCAGCAATTGCGATCGGGAAAGGAGCTGCAGAAAGGCCCGGATTCCATCGTCGTGAGGCGCAGGCTCAACCCCACGAATTCAAGCCTGGCACGCCGGGAGGGTTATGCTTTGTACGCTCTCAATGTGCCCCAACTTGAATGGAACGGGGACACCGCCCCATCCAATCGCGACTTTGATCGCGAAGAAGCGCTTCTGATACTCCTGCCCTCGGACGCTGAATCCGTCAGCCCCGATGGCGTCTTGGAATCCTCAGGGGACACCAAAGAATAACGCAGCCCCAAATGGAATCCCTAGCAAGCGCCTTTCGCCCCCAGCCGCAGCGTTGGGCCTTGTTGTTATTCACATTCATCTTTGGCGCCGTTTTGGTGCGCACCGCATGGATCGGAGACGACGCTGCGATCACATTCCGCAGCGTCGAGAATCTCGTCAACGGTCACGGACCGGTTTGGAATGTTGGCGAGCGAGTTCAGTCCTTTACGCATCCGCTTTGGATGCTGATCTTGAGCGGCACACGCTTGCTGACCGGGGAACTGTTCATCAGCACGCTTGCACTTTCGATTCTGATCGGAACCGCGGGCTACCATCTGCTCGTGCAGCGCATTGCGCGCAGCAGTGCGGAAGCGCTCTTCGCCGCCATGGTATTGCTCTTCTCGCGAGCTTTCGTCGATTACTCCACTTCGGGCCTGGAGAGTGTGCTCTCCCACTTCCTATTGCTGCTCTTCTTGTTGCGGCACATGCGCGCGGAAGAAGGTGATTCGCTCTTTCCCTGCGCCCTCTTGGCCGGCCTATTGGTCACCAATCGCATGGATACGCTGCTGTTGGTTGCGCCGGCACTGGGCCTGCGCTTCCTGCGCAAACCATCGCGTCAGGGCTTCGCGCAACTTCTGCTCGGCTTCAGCCCCTTCTTTGCCTGGGAAGCTTTTTCACTCATCTACTACGGTGCGTTGGTTCCCAACACAGCACTGGCCAAGCTCAATCTCGGCTTGCCGCACACCGAACTCTTCTGGCAAGGATTGCGCTACGCCCTCGATTGCCTGCGCAGCGATCCAATCACCCTCGTCGTCGCCCTGTTTGGATTGTGCGCCCCCTTCATGGGAGAAGATCGCCGACGCTGGTGGCCGATCGCACTGGGCAGCCTGCTCTACCTCTTGTACGTATTGCGAATCGGCGGCGACTTCATGGCCGGCCGCATGTTCACGTTGCCGCTTCTAGTCGGCGTCGTCCTGATCGTGCGCTGCCTACGCTTCGAAGGCTTCAGCCGCGGGGGTCTGGCCGGCGGCGCGATTCTTTTTCTGGCTTGGATAGCGCCGGTACTGCCCCCACAAACGGGGGAGGGCTACGGCTTGACCACAACGCTCGACGTCGCCCACACGCACGGCATCGTCGATGAACGCGCTCAGTATTACCCCAGCACCGGCCTTTTGAGCCGGGCGCGGGAAGTGGGCATTCCCCAACACCGCTGGGTCATTCAAGGCCTGGAAGCTCGCGACGCCAAGGCCCAAGTGGTCACTCGCATGACCGTCGGTTTCTTCGGCTACTTCGCCGGCGATCAAGTGCACATTCTGGATGAGCTCGCCCTGTGCGACCCGCTCTTGGCGCGCATTCCGCGTATGCCCCCGGGCTACGAGTGGCGCATCGGGCACTACAAACGCAGCATCCCGCCCGGCTACCTGGAAAGCTTGACGAGCGGTACCAACCAAATCGAAGACCAGGATTTGGCGCGTTACTACGACAAGTTGCAGCTGTTGACGCGCGCTGATCTATTTCAAGCGGAGCGCTGGAAAGAGATTTGGAACTTCCTCACGGGTGCCAACGAACACCTGCTTCAAAATTACCTGAAGACATTCAACTGAGACCTGCGCGGATCCAACTTGAAGCGATACGTCGTCTCGAGTGCGGACTCAACTTGATCGCCGAGATAATCCGTTCGATTCCACCAGTCCTCAAAGGAACGCAAGCGGCGCACTTCAAAGTTGTTTAGAAACTCTGCTTCGAACAATTTTTGCGCCGCCGGCCCGGCGGGATCACGGGCCAATTCTCCATCTAAGTCCCACGGAATGGGCGCACCCAACAATCGAAGGATGAGTGGAAATAGGTCCACAGGTTCCAATTGCGGTCCGATTCCCGTGCGTAGGGCCGCACCGCCGGCCAGGTAAAAGCCTCGCGCCCGGCGTTCGGCCCAAACGCCCATTTCAATTTTGTCCGGCGGATCCAGCAACGTTCCGGGCGGAATTAGTTCGGATGAGACTGTGTAAGCACCGTTGCCTTTGGGTTCGAAGCCGAAGGTCGAGACCACCAGGATGATTCCGTTCGGGCCGAGCTGTTCCAGCAGGGATCCCAACGTTGCGTCGAACCTGCGCAGCAGCCCGCTGACTGGATCCGCAGCGGGCCGCCACTCTTCCGGCGCGCGGCCGAATTGCTCGGGGCAATTGCGATTCCAAAAAACTTCGGAAACGGGATCCAGCGCACCGAGATACAGCGCTTGAAAATTCGCCGGCGCCTCGCGCAACAGATTTCCAAAGACTTCTTCGTTCGCAAACTGAGCGGCAAGCGCGAAGCGCAAGGTGCTCCATCGGTGACCCGGCAACGGACGCAAAGCGAGCGACTCGCGCCACTCCCCATCACCCACGTTCACGATGCTCGCCATACTCGAACGAGCAAATTCCTGTGGCTTGGGACGTTGCGGCAACAGACGTTGATTCAATTCCGGCGGAAAAGCCAGTGGGCCGCTATCCACCAGGGGCACCCAGTACTGCATGAGGTGCCCGGCGAAGCGCTCACTAACGAGATTCCCGCGAATCCTTTCCGCCGGCCAAGTCACGGGGAAGCCCACCAAGGTGCAAGCGTGTCCCAACTCCCCCAGGACATTCCAAAGCGAGAGCACGCGCCGCTGCGTTGCGTTCACCGGTCGCCAGCGTTTGCTGCCCACCAGCTCGGCGATGCCCTGCAAGCCATGGCCCGGAGTTCGCCGGCCCGTGAAGGCCTCGGACCACAAAAGCTCGGCGTCCGTTTGCTGCGAATGCGAATTCAGTTCGCCGTGCAAACCGCCTTCGAGCAGCTTGGCCGTGTTGGGCAACTCACCTCTTTCGAGCAGCCGCTCAACAGCTTCCCACTGCGCTCCGTCCAAGGCAATCAAACCGACCCGCAAGCCCGTTTCCTGCGCACGCTCCACGGGTGTCTTTAGCGACGGCCCACCGCCGGGCCCTTGGTAGCATCCCCAGCCGCACAGGATTGCCGCCCAAGCAAGGGCGACCGATAACCAAACGGGCTGCTTCAGCGGTCCCTGCCATCGTCGCTCCAAGATCCTCATCAAGCGGGCCACCCATCCCCCTCCACTGCAAATCTGCGAGTGCGCCCCGGCACTCCGCATTCGAGCCCCTCGGGGCGGCAAAGCCGTGCCAGTCGCAAGTCGAGCAAATTGGATCGCAACCCCCGATTGGGCAAAATCATGTCAGCATCCTAGCTCTCAACTTCAATCCCAAGGCAGGCAAATGTCCTCGCCCACGGCGCCTTTGCAACTCACCGCCCAAAGGTTTCGAATAGAAACCTAGCCGATGCTCGAGCACACGGCCGTTCCCATGCAATTTCGCTCCACACACCTCATTTACTTGGCTCGCAAGCTGGCCAGCTCGCCGCTCGCCTGGGTCGCAATGGCCATGGGTTTTGGTTCCTGCGGCTCCCAGCCCCCCGGTCCGCCCAAGAATTTGGTTCTTGTGCTCTTCGACACCACGCGCGCCGATCGCATGGGCTTTGGGGGGTACGAACGCAACAGCACTCCGCGCCTGGACACTTTCGCCGCCGAATCGGTCGTCTTCGAACGCCATCGCTCCCACGCCTCGCGCACAGGGCCTTCCGTCGCAACACTCTTCACCGGTCTACATCAGCGCAGTCACGGCGTTGTCAATGCCCTTGAACTCG
>JAJDES010000292.1 GCA_029259675.1 Planctomycetota bacterium | reverse complement strand
GAGCACTCTGCGCTCGATCTCCAGCACTTCTCGCTGCAAAGCTTCGGATTCTTCCATGCGATCAAACTCGCGTAGGAGGACTGCCAAATTGTTCATGGAGCTGAGCGTGTGTGGATGATCCGTTCCCAAGACTCTTTTTTGGGCTTCTAGGGTCTCCAAACGCAAAAACATGGCTTTCTCCTTGTAATTTCTCTTGGAGTAAACCGTGGCCAAGTTGTTGGCCGCTTGGAGCGTCTTGTCGTGTTCCGGACCCAGGGTTTCGCGCAGCAGGGGATATGCTGTTTCAAGCGATTTCATGGCGCTGGAGTAGCGCCCGCGTTGGCTTTGTATGTGGCCCAGGTTGCTCAGGCCGATACCGACATCCGGGTGTTGCTCTCCCTGCTGCTTAATGCGCAACTTATTGGCTTTCTTTTGCAACGTTTCGGCCTCGCGGTAGCGCCCCAACTTCTCTTGAACCAGAGCCAAGTTTCCCATTGCGGTGATCGTCTCCAAGTCCTTTTCCCCAAAGCGTCTAGTGCGTATTTCAAGTGTGCTCGAAAGCACTTGCTCCGCCTCTTCCAGCCGGCCTTGGTTCAGCAGCAAATTGCCGTAGTTGTTGAGGTTGACCAGTGTTTCATGGTGCTCCGGCCCGTGACCATCACCTTCGGCTTCGAGCAGCTCTTGGTAGTACGCATGCGCCAGTTCAAACTTGCCCTCATCGCTGTAGATCAACGCAAGGTCTCCCAAGCAAGCCGCGACCCCCGGGTGCTTGGAGTCGAAGTCCTCACGCAATATGGAGAGGGCCGACTCGTAGATGGCCTTCGCTTCAGAGATACGGTTCTGCTGCTGTCGCACACTTGCCAGGCGCACCTGCGAGACCATCGTGTCCGCGTGGCGATCTCCAAGCTGCTTCTTGCGAATGGCCAACGATTGCTCCACATGAAAGCTGGCTTTATCGTAATCCCCCAAACTCGTGAAGACATTCCCCAGGGTTAGATAAAGCTCCGCCTTGACCAGGGGATCCATGGCGAGTTGCAACCGCAAGCGCATCGACGCAAGATTGACGACTTCCCGCACGGTGACTTCCATACCGTGGTTTTCCGGAGCAACCGCAGAAAGCAGGTCGTCATTCAAGAAGCTATTGACTTCCCGGGCGATGGATTCTTGACGCTTCGCTTCTATTGCACTAACGACAGCTTCTTGTTTGCTAGCTTCGGCGCGCTCTGCGGCCGCTGTTGCTTCGGCGGCCGAATCCTCAGCCAATTGTGCGGATGCAAGCGCTTCCTGCTGACGCTGATGAGCCAAGGCTGCATTGTCGTCCGCCTGTTGCTTGGCTTGGCTGGCAATGAGCGCTGCATCCACGGCCAAAGTACGTTGTTCTTCTGCCACTTGGGCGTTGTCGTCCGCTTGGCGCTTGAGAATGACGCTGCCCACGAGCCCTGCCACCAGGGCCAAGATCGCGGCTGCCAATGATGCGGCCAAGGGACGGTTGCGCCGCACCCATTTGCGCGCTTCGGCAATGGCTCCCGTTTCGTAGGCATTGACCACGCGATGCTCGAGAAAGGCGCGCAGGTCATGGGCGAAACTGCCCATGTGTTCATAGCGCTGGGCCGGGTCGCGGGACATGGCCTTCTCGCAAATGGCCACCAATTCCTCGGGCAGCTGGGGATTGAGTTCGGCCAACGGCTGCGGGGCTTTGTTCAACAGCTGAACCAAAATTTCCGTCGGAGAACGCGATTCCTTTGGCGTTGTGTAGGGCATCGATCCGCTCAACAAGCGGTAGAGCATCGCACCCAGCGAGTAGATGTCCGCGCGTCCGTCCAATGCACTCAAATCGCCGCGCGCTTGCTCGGGCGCCATGTAGGCCGGGGTGCCGATCACGTCACCGTCCATGGTGTACAGCTCAACACCTGAAGCACCTCTGGAATCTTCGCGGCGGTCGAGGACTAGGCTAGAGCCGATCTTCGCGGGCTGTCCTTCGCTGTCGGCGATTCGCAAATCGTGCTTTTCTTCATGGCCTTTAACGTGCACGAGACCCCAGTCCATGACGTACACCTCGCCGAAGTTACCAACCATGATGTTGGCAGGTTTCAGATCTCGATGGACCACTCCGCGGGAGTGCGCGTATTCCATGGTCTCGCAAACTTTGAGCAACACACCCAGCGCACGGGTTGTCGTCCAATCTTCCTCGCCGTTGGCCACGAGTTTGAAGATGGCCTCCAGGTCGCGTCCATGGACCAAGCGCATCGTAAAGTAGACTTGGCCGTTTTCGTCCAAGCCCAGTTCATGCACGGGCACAATGCCGGGGTGTTCCAACTGCCCAGTTACTTGCGCTTCTTCGAGAAAGCGCGCGAGGATGCGCGGATCCAACTCATCCGTTGTCGCTTTGGAACCCTCACCGGCTTTCCCGAGCGCGACCTTCATGGCCAAGCTGCGGCGCAAATCCTCATCCCACACTTCCAGAATGGCGCCCATGCCCCCGCGCCCGATTTCGCTTTGGAGCTTGTAGCGCGTTGAGAGGGGCGAGCGATTGCCAATTCGGCCGAGAACCCCAGAATATTGGGCCGGGGTCGAACCGCTTGGTTTGGGGGACTCGAGCGGGTTCGGGAGCGACACTGTGGCGCTGAACTCCGGGCCGTATTTGTGACGCAGGCGTTGGACAAGGGATTCGCCTTGCTGGGGGGCTCGTTGATCAGTCATGGCCAAGTTGGATGTAGGGGCGTGCGCGAGCGAACGCTTGAGATCTTAAGCTGCGCCGTCCGATTCGGCATGGTCCGGGCAAGGGCGCTGGAGAAATGCGTCCCACGCTGGACACTCAGGAGCCAGCTTTGAGTTCCAGCTGCTTCGACGCTCCCCATCCTAGTGCCCGATTGGCGTGGAACGCATTTTTTGGCCCGCAGAGACAACGATGACACAAGTTCAAAGTTCGGGCGCTATTGGCGGGCTAAGGCTGGCCACAGGTGGATAAGTTTGTGGCGCTGGGCTCGCCGGCCTCATGTGTCGATTTGTATGGTGGACCCATGGATGCAGCGCAGCGTTTCGCGATCGCCTTGACAGGGTTGTTCGACCAAGTTGATTGGACCCTACTTGGTCTCCACTACTGCTTCGAAGGCGGCGAGGAATTCTTTGATCAGCCTGCGCGCGAGGCTCTATTGGAGGCACAGGTCGGAATGGCCGCTGAGCTTGGCGAGTTGCTGCCCACTATTTTGAAGCGTGGGCCGAATCGTAGTCTGTACGTCGGTGCAGCCCTTTCCGAGGTGGGGCCGATGCTGGCTGACCAACTCTTGCTGGGGCGCGAGGTTTTGCTCATCAGTTTGGACAACCGGGAAACGCGCGAATTGAATCGATGCCTGCAGAAGGTTTCCGAGTCCGTCGATACACCGTTGGCACGCATCCAATCAACGGACATTTTGGACACTCAACTGCAGCCGTACGATCAGCTTTGGATGGTCAGTGTCCTCAATGACCCCGAAGCCTTTCCGGCCTTGCACGACAAGTTGTATCAGCGCCACGGGACCGACTTGGCAATGGGCGGTGGCGATTTGGAGCAGGAGCGAAAACTAGCTCGAGCCATTGCGCACAAGGCATTATCAGGCTTGGCATTGCCGGGCTTGCTTACGACAAGCGACGAAGAATTGCCGCTGATAGTGCCGGTTGCGGAAGGCTTGGGCTTGAAATTGACTGCGCTGTGCGAGCCGATTTTGTCGGCCCTTGTTCAAGACCCCATTCGATTTTGGAAGGTCGAATCAAGGGAGCGGTCCTGAACTGCCCAATTCTATTGGGTGCTGCTGGAGCAGGGCAGCGAGTTCATACCTGCGGGCCCCTGGCGGGCAACTTGTATCGTTGCCGAATTGTTCAGCGGCCGCCCTTGGAAACGTACGTCAAGAAGCGCCATTCAAGGCTATCTTCCTCACCACTGGGGCCGCTCAACGGAGCCCCGTACAGCTCTTCGATGATGCCGGCAAAGGTGCTTTGCTGATTGCGAGTGGACAGCCGCGACAGCAACTGCCCGAACAGCTTGGCATTTAGTTCTTTGTCTTTTCCCGCCCCGCGCTTTTTGAGCCAATCGAAGAAAGAGGCTCGGTAGGCCCTAAAGAATTCTTCGTAGTCGACCAAGAAAGTCTTTTCCGGTAGATCCTTGGTCTTCGCGTGGATTCCGAAGAAAGGTGCCGTGACGAATGACTTTTCTCCTTCTGCTTGACCCTCAACAATGAAGTGGTCGCGCTTGTCTTTGCTGGGGTGCTTGGCCTTGCGAGCAAGCTTGAGGCCCAGCTTTTGGGCCTTCTGCAGCGGCTTG
>JAJDES010000291.1 GCA_029259675.1 Planctomycetota bacterium | reverse complement strand
CCCTCCGCTCCCTGCCTTTTCGAGAGTGTTTCACGCCAATCGATTCTAGCCACAGTACAACCCAACTGAGTTCCGGCGAATCGGCTGATTCGCGCCTGTCGCGCCATTCGAATGAGCGTCCCTCGGGCTGCGAACTCGGCGAGCCGGTTTTCGGATGGCTCACCCAGCCTCTCACAATTCCCCTCTCTCCCAGGACAAGATGATGCTTCGTAAGAACGTCGCAGCTCGGCTGCTACCGGCCCTGCTCCTCGGCACGTGGTTTTCCACGCCCGCTTCCGCCCAAACTCCGCTGACCACCGTTCAGGTTGCAACCGGTTTGAACAACCCGGTTCTCTTAACGTCACCACCCGACGACGATCGGCTGTTTGTCATCGAGCAACCCGGTCGGATCCGAATTATCAAGAACGGATCGCTGCTGGCGACGCCCTTCCTGAATATCACCACCAAGGTCAAAAACTCAGGCAATGAGCAAGGCTTGCTGGGTCTCGCCTTTCACCCTGATTACGCCAGCAACGGTCGCTTCTACGTTTACTACACGGGCTTCAACGGAGCCGTTGGAAACGTGGAAGTCGAGCGCTACGAAGTTTCGGCCGGCGATCCCGATGTTGCGGATCCGCTCAGTGTCGACCCGATCCTTGGGGTGGTTCAGCCCTTCAATAACCACAACGGCGGCCACATGGCCTTCGGCCCGGACGGCATGCTTTACATTAGTACTGGCGACGGCGGCAGTTCCAATGACCCGGGCTGTCGCGCCCAGGACCTTTCCATGCGCCAGGGCAAGATGTTGCGCATCGATGTCGACGTCGCCAGCGGCTTCGCTGTACCGACCGACAACCCGTTCTTCGGAATGGGCGGCGCGGCCAACTTGGTTTGGCACCTCGGTCTGCGCAACCCTTATCGCTGGAGCTTTGATCGCGTAACCGGCGAAATGTACATCGGCGACGTTGGTCAAGATGCGCGTGAAGAAGTCAGCTACGCAGGAGCGGGCGTGGGCGGATTGAACTTCGGTTGGAAGGTGATGGAAGGCAATATTTGCAACAGCACCGCCTCCTGCAGCCCGGCGCCCTTGGCCTGCAATGATCCCGGCTACTCCGACCCGATTCATACCTACAACCACACCGGTGGTTTCGGTGGGGTTTGCTCGATCACGGGCGGCTATGTCTATCGCGGTTGCGCCATTCCCGACCTGCAAGGCGTCTACTTCTTTGCCGATGTCTGTACATCTCAGTTTTGGAGCTTTGAGTGGGACGGCAGCACCAAGACCAATTTCCAGGAGCGCACGACGGAACTTGCGCCTTCGGTTGGCAACCTGAACTCTCCGGTTTCCTTCGGAGAGGATCGCTACGGCGAACTGTACATCTGCACCTTGGGTGGCGGGGTGTACAAGATCGTGGCCGATACCGTTTTGACCGGTACCGATTGCGATACCAACGGTCAGTTCGACGTGTGCGAGATCACCAAGCGCCCCTCTGCTGATTCGGTTCCCAATGCGGTGCTCGATGTCTGCGAGAGCTTGGACGTGCCGGCCGGTACCGTGTCGATTGCTTCCGGTGGTACGCAGCCGTTGAATCTGCACGCGGGCGCAGCCCTCGGTGGAGATTTCTACTGGATGTTCGGCAGCGCGACGGGCACTAGCCCCGGTATCGATTTCGGCGGTGGCGTGGTCTTGCCGCTCAATTTCGATGCGTACTTCAATCTCACTCTCAGCAAGCCCTTCTCAGGCTTGTTCGGAGGCTTCCTCAGCGCCCTTGATGTCGATGGCAATGCATCGGCCACGCTCAATGTCCCCGGTGGATTGGATCCGAGTTTGGCGGGCTTGACCCTCAGTCACGCTTACCTGACATCATCCGTCATCGGTGGGGCTGACTTTGCCAGCAACCCCGTGCAAGTGCTTTTTGTTCTCTAGCAGGGAGCGCCTAACAGGGAGCACAACGGAAAGCCCCAAGCAACCCGGAGCTTAAACTCCGGAAGAGACAATTAGAGCGGCCCGCGATTGCTTGAGAATCGCGGGCCGCTTTCTGTTGTTTGTCGAAGTCGATTGGATGCAGGTCGACTGCTCGCCGCGCGTCGCGGTCTAAAACTCGTAATCGCGACCGGGCTCGAATATCTGTAAGCGGTCGATACCGAGCGCTTGCACCTCGCTCACAACTTCCTCGTGATGCTGAGCCTTGAGGTGCGATGCAAAAATCGGGATGCCGGTCGGCATTTTCGCGACTTCGCCGGCGAGCATTTGCGAAGTGTTGTGCAAGGCGATTTCCGCCAACTCGGTCATGGAGTTGGGGAAGGCCACCTCCGTGATGATGGCCTTCAAGTTCTTGAGACCGTGGCAAAGCTCCCACAGGCGATCGGTGGGGCCGGAGTCGGACGCGATGGCTATGGAGCCGCCCGGCCACTCGATGATGAAGCCGAAAGTTCGCACGGCATGCTTGAGCAACACCGGCGTGATCGTCAGATCGCGGATGACCAAAGGCTTTTCCGCCACCAGGGTGGAGAGCTTGAGGAAGGGGGCGTCCGGCGGTGAGAGTTCAAAGAAATCGGGCCAGATGCGTCCGTTGAAAATGTCCTCGTGGATGCATTGGCAAACTTGCTCGTTGCCCCAGATGTGCACGGGCTCGGGTTCGGCGCGATACACGTTTTCCACGAAAATGGGCAAGCTCGCCAAGTGATCGGCGTGGGTGTGGCTAATCAGGACGTTGCGCACGCGAGCCTGATCATCGGGCGTGCTCCAATAGCCGAGACTGCCAGCATCGATCGCCAGGTGCTCGTCGATCAAAAGGCTCGTTGCGTACTGAAGCGGCGTGGAGCCAAAATTTGAGGGGAGCAGTTGAATTTTCACGCTGAATGGTGAGCTTGAGGTGCGAGCATGGTGGCTCGAGATCCCGGCTGATTGTGTGGGCGTGGGTGCTGACTGCTCGGGCGCCTGGATCGAACCGGTCCTTTGGTCAGCCCTTGCACACGGATTAGGCTAGCGCCTTCGAGAGAGCGATCCCAGCCCCAATGAGCATGCTTCATCAATCCCAGCTGATGGTCTCCACCGGGGGCCGCGGATTCTTTGAGATCACGGACAAGGTGCAGCGGGAGGTGGAGCGCAGCGGGCTCTGCGACGGCCTCTGTACAGTGTTTGTGCTGCACACATCCGCATCGGTCATCATTACTGAAAATGCGGATCCCGACGTGCTGCGGGACCTGGAATCTTGGATCTCCGGGGTCGTTCGAGACGGAGATCCAGCTTTCCTTCACCGCGACGAAGGCCCCGATGACATGCCGGCCCATGTGCGCAGCGTCCTGACCCAAAACTCGATTGGAATCCCCGTGAGGAACGGCCAGCTCGAACTGGGGACTTGGCAGGGGATTTTCTTGTGGGAGCACAGACTGGCTCCCCATCGGCGCCGGATCAGCTTGACCCTGGTCGGCGCATCGACCGGGCCAGGTTGATGCCCCGTGCACCCGGCCTGCCGGCTGCCCACGATTGGCAGTCGGGACCCTTCGACCGGCGTGGGCATGAAGCGCCCGGGGAGCGTCTCGCCGCGGCTTTCCATTGGAACGTGGCGGACAGGCTGCTCGACATGGACCGAGCGCCCGACGCTACCGGTCCAAGCTACAAAGGCTTTGAGTTGGCATTTGATCTCGGGTGACAAACCGTCCTGCGCACCCATTGTGAACTGACTTGCTTTAGTGGGCTTCTTTGGGCGGCAAGGGCGCGCAACCGCTGCTCTGCAATCAGCTTGCATCTTCGCGCCGAAGGAGCAGGCCCTCCGAATTGGGCCCTGCTTGCCCGATCACGCTCGAAGCGCACTTCCCTGCTGCTCAGCAGGGCATCCGGCCCCGCGGGCGCCCGAATCCTGACGGAAAAACCCACGCAACATAGTCAGTTCACTCCTATTGCTTGGCGAGCCACGCTAGGAATCGACCTTCCAAAGTTTCGTCGTCGGGGGTGTGGGAGCTGATCGGATGCCCGTCGTAGAGGGCAATGAATTCTTTCTCGAAGTCGCCGATACGCCAACCGCTGGCGGAGGTCAGGAACTGGCTGAAGGTCTTGGCCGAATTTTTCTTGCTGCCCTTGGCGCCGGATTGAATCCACCAAGTGAAGCAGGCTTTGTAGCTGCGATAGAACTCACGGTAATCCCCCAGGAATTTTTCCTCGGGCAAGGGTTTACCCACTGCGGGCGCACCCAGGAATGGGGCGGTAACCGGCGTGCGGCCCAGGCTGTCGTCGCCTTCCAACTCGAAGTGCAGCAGCTTGGACTTGGAGCGTTTTACGGCGTCAGCACCATCTTCCTGTGCATCGTGCAAGATCTTGATGAAGTGGCCCGCGCCGTGTTCGACGCGCCAGCGAGTGTCCGCCGGAATGGCGGGCAACGAGCCGCCTCCGGGTGCACCACCGGGTACGAACACGGAGACGGCGTCGGTGTAGCGCGCGCGCAAATCACCTTCCATGCGGGTGTCCACTTCACCAAACACATTGATCACCATATTCATCACAATGCCGGTTGTGAGGTAGGCCGGGATCAAGTCGCCGTAGTAATTGTCGAACAGGGCTTGGGTCGCGAAGTGAGCGGCGTTTTGCTCCATGACAAGTTTGCGCCGCTTGTTCATGGACACACCGTCGATATAGGAATCCTTGGCTTTCGTATCCCTAAACTCCATGGCGACGATTTGGTCCTTGTAAACTCGACAACCGAGCCAGTTGCTCAGGTCTTCGTGCCAGAAAACATGGCGCAGAGATTCGTGCAGCCAGCCCGCAAAGGAAACGAATTGAATGAAGTGCCGGCGCGTCGGCATCAGGATTAAGCGCGAGCGCACCGGTGTTTTGCGGTCCAGGCCCAAGGGTTGGCCCAGGCGCATGGCCGTTGCAAATCTTTGTAGGGCTTCAGCCTGATTGTTTTTGGGTTTGAGCAAGACGGCAAGATCGCGTTCCTCGCCCTTGTCCACGTCCCTAAGCCGCGTCAGTCGCCACGATTTGAACCACTTCGTGAGCACTTTGAGATCATCGCGCATGGAATCTTGATCGGGTCCCGTGGGTTCGACCCAATCGAGAAAAGTGCTTTGAACCCCGAGCAGGTAGGTCGCGACGGATTGAAAGTCCGCCAAGCGCTCATGATTGTCGAGCGCATCGATGGGGTAATGCAAGTCGTACAATCCCAGTTGAATGTGGATTGTCGATGATTGAATGAGCTCCTCAACCTCGATCGCTTCACGCGTCTTCTCGCTCAATTGGTGCAGCTCAAGGAAAGCTTTGGCCTCGACTTCAAAGTTGACCAAGGGAGACTCTTCGTCGTATTTGATTTGAGCCGACGCGATGCTTTGCAGCGAGCCGATTAGGAGAGCGAGCGCTCCCCATTTGGCGAATGGCCCCAGGCGCGCGCGCCGGGCAATACGATGGCCAAGCAAAGGGCGCGGCGCCGGCCGGACGGATTCGGCATGTCGCTTGGGCAGGGGGGTTGGGCGATTGGTTGCTTGCAAAGGCGAGGTTGTGCGCATGCGTCTAGTGTGTCGGACCGCGGATGAAGCTTGCGAGCTGATCGAGCGGGAATTGTGAGCCGTGGGGTGACTTGCCTAAACCTGAGGATTGCGAAGGGTCGCGGAGGAGTTGCGGGAGCTTGGATGGGGCTCCATGGGGTGGAGCCCTGGACTATGACAGTATGGGTGGAGGGCCGATGTGTGCCCAAATGGTGCGCCGCCGGCCGGCTGGCGCGCCATTGGATTTGGATTTTTTGATCTTCCGAATGGGGATGGGATCGAGGCGACCCAAAATGCGGCCAAGGGCCAAGGAGGAATTCCAGGTCCGGGCTGTGGGTGCCCTTGGGGCCAGGGGTGCAGCGGCTTTCCGCCAATCAGACCAGGGGCAGGATCGTTCTAGTCGAGCTCTGCGCCCGGGTTCGGATTCTCAGCGTCATTTTCCCCGAGAAAGTGGGTCCTGGGGGCCGGAAACCCTCGGCACCCAATTCGAGTTTTGGTTTCGCAGCGATAGGCTCTAGCTTGCCCACCATGGAGCCTCAGCACACCGATCCACCGACCGCCAGATCCGGTCCAGTTCCCGGCTCTGACCTGCGCTCGGCGCGGTTGGGGGTGCTGGGCTGCTTCCTGGCGGTTATTGCGGCTCCACTCTTGGGTCTGGCCGTCCACAAATTGACCGATGCCAAGGGCGTAGCCCTGACGGCGGCTTCACTCGTCTTCCTATTGGCGCTGATCGTAACGCTCGTCAATTTCGCGCGCATGGGCGGGGGCCGGCCGGGACCGATGACTTGGTCCTTCACGCCCCTGGGCGCTTCGATCATTGCTGCCACGGACATTCTTGCGGTGAGTGGCGATGCCTCGGCCGGCTTTACCGCCGGGCTTGGTTACTTGGTGCTTGTGATTCCCTGCAGCTTGCTGGGCGGCACGGTTGTCTTCTTAACGGAATGGATGGAGAGTCGGCGCCTGGGCTACTCGTTGCTAAAGGCTGCCGTCGGGGCGCTGCTGATTTTCATCCCCCTGCCCGTAGGTGGGTTGCTGGGCGGTGGAGTCTCGCTTGGGCATCGCATGCTGGGGGGGCTGAAGCTTCCCCAAGGTGGCGATGAGCTAGGTAGCGCTGCAGCAACGGGCTCAACTGCCGAAAGCAAAACCGGCAATTCTCGCGTGATCGAGGGGCGCCGGATCCCTCCAGACTGAGCGCACGGCTTTCGAATCCCACTTCAAAACTTCATCCAATGGGCCGAGCGGCAAGCACGTTCAGTTCCGGTAGTAGGAATCCTTGTCGAATGTAATTGGCTGCTGGATTCCCAAACCCGATGCTGTTGACTGTTGTCGACGCCCCTCGTTCCCGCTCACTTGCGCCAAGCGACAGTCATCTTTCCTCGTCGATTCATTTTGCCCAGTCCCGATAGCAACGAGCTCTCCGAGCGCGCCGTCCCCAAAGCGGAATTCGCCATTTTGGCGTGTTTGGCGCTGCTCCTATGGTCCATGGCCATTACGGCTCGCAGTCTTTGGCTCGATGAGTTGCATTGTTTGGATCATGTGCAGGCGTCCACTTGGGCGGGCTTCTTTAGGGCTGTTCAATCCGATAATCATCCGCCGCTCGCGTTCCTGCTCTCGCGGATCTCGGTAGAGTTATTCGGCAATAGCGAGTGGGGCCTGCGACTGCCCAATCTTTTCATCGGTCTGTGGACCTTGTTTGCCACAGAGCGGTTTGCGCGCCACTTGCCTGCCGACGGTAGCCGCCGCGGCACGACTTGGCTGGTGGCCCTGTCCTCGTTCTCGATCGTGATCTTCAGCGAAGCGCGCATGTACGGCTTGCTCTTGCTAGGGGTCGTGGGCACGGTTGGAGCGATCTTGGACGTGTTGCGAACGGGCCGCGGTGTGCCCCGCGTTGTCTTGTTCATGTGCATCGCGTTGCACGCGCACTACTACGCTTGTTTCTATTTCGCCATGATCGCCCTTTCGCTCTTGGTGCTAGCGGCCTTGGACCGCAACCAGCGCGGGGGCGTATGGAAACTGGTGGGTGGCGCCCTATTGGCCGGGCTATTGTTTCTGCCCTGGGCACTGTGGGGTTTGCGAGCACAGCTCGCGCACGGCCTACCCGCGGGTGCCAATTACACCAGTCCCACCGAGTTCATTCAGAGCCTGGGGCACTTGCTCTACTTCAATTCGAGCCTGGGCGGCGAGTGGGTGCGGTTGTATGTGGCCTTGCCCGGCTTCGCCGCGGCCGGCCTCTTGGGTGCCCTGGGTTTTTGGCGCACCGTCATTCGCGGCAACAGGCTAGACCTGCGTTGTCTACTCGTGGCGGTGGGCCTGGGAGTGCCGGTGTTTTGCTTCTTGGCGGCGCACTACTTCGAGCGCCTTTCCTACAACTGGCGCTACATCGCGGGATCCCTTTTGCCCGTTGCGGTGTGGGTAACGGCCGGAATGAAGGCCGCATCGAATGCGCGCGCAGGAATCCCTAGCCGTGCGGGCAAACTGCTGGGCTGCTTCGTGTTTGCAACGGTAGCGATCGTGACCCTGGTCAACG
>JAJDES010000030.1 GCA_029259675.1 Planctomycetota bacterium | reverse complement strand
CGGGGGGCGTGCGTCTGCGGCAACTTCCTGAGCGAGCCGCTTGATTCCATCAATCCAAAAGGTTTGCTGCCTTTGGGTACACAGAAGTACACGAGTACAAGGCCAACCAGATTTCCCACGAATCCGACCACCAACCAAAGGCCGAAGGCCTGCCGGCGGCGAACGGCAATGGACGCGCATGCTGCTGCGCAAAGCACCGAACTCGCGCCGTATAGGCCGATTAAAAACCAGTCTCCCGAAGCGGCTAACTTGCTGCCGGCCTCCTCTTGGAACAAAGCGCTACGCGGCTGCGGCAGTTTTCCCTCGTGACCGCTTGGGTCACTCTCCCAAACTTCCTCACAGTGCCCCGCATGCACCGGCACGCTCGCTCCGCGGTGCGTTAGGACCAAATCGTTTTTGTCCATGGCCTCCGAGCAAATGACGCAGGGCTCACCCACTCGAACTTCTCGCGCGCTTTGAGCGGACAGCGTCCATGTGCAAAGGCACAGCCAAGCGATCGTCATGAAAGCCTTGGAAGGCCCGCTAGTATTAAACTTCATCATGGGGTCTTCCGCTTCGAGTGTCGGCGATTGCGATCTCATGTGAAGAGGCTGGAGCCCCTGATGCAATCGCCGACTTATGTGTTGCAGCTCTCATCGGCCCTTGAATTCCCTGCTCGCCCTCGGGCCAGCCGGTCGATTCAATGGAATCAATGGACTCGGGCAAGTTGCGCAAAAGTCGCCTCGTAGATCGACGTCAGCTCGGGCCCAAAGCACACCATGCGCACACGTTCAATGGAAGCTTCACCCTGCAAGCAGGCCCCAACCGTGGACAATGCAATCCCAGCCGCCTGCTCCAATGGGTAACCGTAAACTCCGCAACTAATGGCCGGGAAGGCGATGGACTTCAATTCATGTTGAGCAGCCAAGGTCATTGAATTGCGGTAGCAAGCTTCCAACAAGCCCGCTTCACCCTGGTCGCCGCCTCTCCACACAGGACCAACCGTATGGATCACATGGCGAGCTCGCAGGCGGTACCCGGCTGTGATTCTTGCCTGGCCCGTGGGGCATCCGCCAAGCTCTCGACATTCATCAAGCAGTTCGGGGCCAGCAGCTCGATGAATGGCACCATCGACACCACCACCTCCCAATAGCGCTTCATTGGCGGCGTTCACAATGGCGTCCACATCTTCAAGAGTGATGTCGGCGCTGACGATTTGAATTTTGCTCCAGGGTTCAGTCATCGGACAGTCCATTGAGTTCGGGCTGAACTGCAAAGTCGAGCATCACTCAAAGCAGCGGCTCCTTCTCTAGCTGGACACCTTGTTTCGAAAGCTTGCCACTATGGTGACCGCCGCTTGAACGAATCGGCGCCCGGCCAAGTGTCCTACGCTCCGCCCCGACCCCGAACAGAGCGGAGACTCTGTCCTGTGTTCGTCACTCTCCATTGGCTCAAACCTAATGAGCAACTGCTCGGCCCCCGGGACACAATCACTCCGGGAGCTACAAACCATGATCGCTGGTGAGCCGCTTTGCCTGGAAAATTCCAGTTCCAGGGCAACTCGCCCCGCTACGAAAAGATAACAAAGGGCCCCGAAACCAGTTGCGCCCCTGGGAACACAGTGTCCGTGGGTCGGGATCTCTCGCCCCAACAACGTGCGGGGGAATGGTCGGCCAAAGTCCCAAACGGCCCTCCGGGTATGGAGGCAGCTGTTCCCCCGCACGTACTCCCACAGCACACTTAGCGTGAACTGACTATGTTGCGTGGTGTTTTTCGTCAGGATTCGGGCGCCCCCGGGCCTGGATGCCCTGCTGAGCGGCAGGGAAGAGCGCTTCGAGGGTGATCGGCCAGACGGGGCCAATTAGGAGGGCCTGCTCCGCCGGCGCGAAGATGCAAGTTGATTGCACAGAAGCGGTTGCGCGTCTTCTAAGCGCATCGAACACCACGCAAGTTAGTCAGTTTGCATTTGGCGAGTGGCGGCTGCTCCGCGGTTCCTCGATCCGGTCCAAAGCCCTGGTTTCCCCGCACGACTGCTCGGTTTCTTGCCGTGGGTGGGTTGCACCGGGCGGCAAGTCCCCAATAGCCCCCAGGCCGAAATGAGTTATCGGCGTCGGCGGCGCTGGCGACGTCGGCCCTTGGACTTAGTCGGAGTCAACTCAACCACCGGCTCGTCGGACCCCTTCGATCGTCCCGCATCTCCGCTTGTTTCCAGCGTCGGCTCGAATTCTTCAGTCTTGAAATCGAGCTCATTGGCCGTCGCCGCGCTGGCCTGCGACTCATCCGCACCGTCGACCTTGCCCACGGCAACGATCAACTCATTGTCCGTCGTGGCGTGTTTTTGCAGGGCGTAATTGGACTCGAAAATCACGGTCAACATGCCTTGCTTCTCTTGCGCTGCCGACTCGCTCGCATCCAATCCCTGCACATCGCGATAAATGGAAGCCACGCCTCCATCCACACTCGCACCCGCCCGGGCCAGCCGGCGCATTTCGGCTTCACCATCTTGAACGGACTTCTTGAGCTTTGCGATTCGCCGCTCAAGCTGATCCACGCGCAGATTGTGCTCGGCAGCCCATTGATCCCGAGTCTCGACTCGCGCAACGCGGCTTTTCTTTATCGCTAGAGCGGAAACCCGGTCCCCGAGTGCCTTGGCCGACAAGCCTTGTTTCAAACCCCGATCAATCAAGTCGCGCAACTCGCGATCCAATTCTTGATCCTGTTTGGTTTCGAATTCGCGCGTGGCCGAGTCGAAAACGTCGAGATCCTTAGTGAGTGTTTCGCGCACACTCGCGGCGCGGCGGGTTAGCGCTTCCAGTTCGAGCTTGGCCTCTTGACTCTGGCGAACCAGCTGCGAACCGCTCTTCTCCAAGCGCCGCAGGAATTCCGTCTTCTGTGTTCCCCGAATCGGCTTGGCCGCCCCGCGCAAGCCTTCCATAAAGGTTCGAACGAACTCATTGCGAAGGCGCCGGAACCAAGCTTCGTCGTAGTTTCGCAGGCGCGGCACAAGCACTTTGTCGAGCGTGCTATCGACCACCACATCGAGCGAATCCCGGCGAATCAGGTTCAGTCGCCGGCCGGTCGCGGGCACGCCAGACTCGGGCGGCTTGGGAGCCGTGGAGGGCGGAGCGGGTGCCTGCGGGGAGTCCATACATCCAGTCTCCAAAGAGTGGCCCCAAAGGGCCATCCACTGAATTGCGGCCTGGAAGTAGGTCCCTTCAATTCAACAACTTGCGGCGAAAAATGAAGCGGCCGCCGAGGCGGCGAGTGGAGGATGTTCGGGCCTCGTTTCGGGTTTACTGGGACCCTGATTCCAACTCCACCAAGCGCGCCAGCAGACGCCTTTGATACTCGATTTGGCCCGCCAAACCATCCGGACGCTCAAAACCCTTCAGCGCGCTGCCGTCTCGATCCAGTTGAATTTGAATGCGGTCAGCGACCCTTGCCTGCCGCGCGCTAAGCCAACGCCGGGGATCGCCATTCAAGGCCAACTCCGAATTAATCCGCGTGGCCTGCATCGGCGTCAGAGCTTGGAAGCGCAACGGTGAACGTAGCAAGTGGTACTTGCGATCACTCGCCTTTGCGTCGCCGGCCGGCGCGCGGGTCCGTTCTGCAACAACTCCGGCTTTGGCTTGCGCTTTGCTCAATTGGTCATCGCTGTGTGCAAAAACGACAGAAGCGCAGCGCATCTCCCGGGCTTTATCAATCAAATCGCCGTAGGCCATTCGATCGGAGTCGAAGAGGACTTCTACGACTTCCTTGCCTTCAATCCAGCCGGCCCGCGTTTCGGTCACGCCCGCTAGCCCGCCCAGCCGCGCCTCACCTTCCCAGAAGCAGTGCATGGCGAAACTCGCGCGTTCCAAGCGTGGCGACAATTCGTCAGCCGCCAATTGAAGATAGGCCGGCACTGCGCGCCCCGAAGCCTTCAAGCTCGCAATCATGCGCTGTGCGATTCCGTGGCTGTTCCAAACGCCGTCTTGCCTGGGGATTAAATCCTTGGCATCCGCAT
>JAJDES010000290.1 GCA_029259675.1 Planctomycetota bacterium | reverse complement strand
CGCTGCCAACACTATCAAGTCACTTGGGATCCCGAGCGCCCAATGGGCTGCCGGGCCTTCGGCTTCAAAACCGCGTCCAAGCCCAGCGACGTGGTTCGGAATAGCTCCGGGCAGGATTGCGAATTGTTCACACCCAAGGAGGGTAAGGGCCCTGCGGGTGGCGCCGGCCTGCGCAGCAACTAGCGACCCGGCAACTCGAACTGGATTGGAGAGCGCGGCTGCGAAGCTCCGCTTTCCAAGGAAGCGAGCCTCTTGAGCCCGTGTGCCCCGCTCCCTATTTGGGCGCCCCCACGCGCCCCATCACATCGAGAATCAGCGGCTCGCTTTCCGGCGCGTCCGTCGTGATCCACACGCGAGCCCGAAGCAGCCCCTCGAAGTCATTTGGATCCCCGCGCAGGACCAGTTGTGCTGAACCGGCCGGCATGCCATTGCCCTCAACTTCGATCCGCATCGGGAATGGAGCTCCGCGCACCTCCGCACTCAATACGCGAAAGCTCAAGCCCTCTTCGGCCACGAGCTTGAGCGGGTAATTCACAGCCTGCCCGGGCAGGATAAGTCCCACCGCGAACATTTGCTTGTCGGGATGAATGCTCTCGTAATTGAATGCGCTCAAGACCAAGTCCCGATAGATCTCAGGCGCACCACCGCGCGGTCCAAAGCCCAATCGCAAGGAAGCCAAAATGCGTCCCTTGGGCGCCGTGGCCTCCAGGCTGACGTCAAGCAGCGTGTGAGCACTCGCTTCCTTGGCGGCTTCCTCAGGCAGCGCCAAACCCTTCAAGTGCGGCGACGAGTTCCCAACGGATAAAAGCGCCAAGTCCGAACGCTCCGAGAGGATTCGAATGCGCTTGCTTTGACGCGTTCCCTTGGGAACGAATCCGAAATCCGCGCGCGTCGGCTCGAATCTGAAAAGCGGCTGGATGTCGGCTTGCACGCGCAGAGTCGAAAGGCTTTCGCGTTCGCCGGCGCTGACAACCTTAACCGTCTGTTCCTGCGTGCCGAAACCCTTAGGCAACCAGTGCACACCAATGACATCACCCTCGCCGGGGGCGAACACTTTTTGCTCGAGTTCCGGCGCCGTGCAGCCGCAGCTGGCCTCCATCGCGATGATCGTCAGGGGCTGGCTGCCCTCATTCTTAAAGGCAAACTCGCAGAACAGTTCTTCTCCGTCGGGCACCTTGCCGAAGGAGTGCGTCGTGCGCGCGAAGACCAATTCGGGCGAGGGCTCGATCGATTCAACCGTCGAATTCGCCTCGGAGGCAGCCTTCATTTTGGGCTGGTCCCCGGTTTGGTCCACCGCTTCAGCGATGGAAACTTGCACATCGGCACCGCATCCAGCGGCACACATCAAAGCAAGTGAGAGAGCGCAGACCCCGGCGCAGTTCGGTTGGTTCCAGCTTAGGTTCATGGTTGCTTGTTGTATCCCCGCCCGCGAAGCGCGCCTCGATAGCGAACCTCATGTGGCCTTGAATTCGGCTTTTCAAACGAGGCCAGCGATCTAGGCCGAGCGGTGAAAGGAATCGGATCGCACCGATTTGAGCATGTTCCTGTACTGAGCGGGGAAAGGCTCCGACAACAGTTCGCCCTCTTCCAAGTAGGGGAAGATTTGGTTGAACGTCATCACTTGGGTCTCGGAAACGCGGCGATACAAGAGTCGCGGATTGAGCTGATCGGGGTGACTGATGCCACTGGCGCCCAATAGGTCCATCAGCGCGTGAACGGTCGCAGCTTGGTAATTCGCAACCCGATTGGTCTTGTCGGCCACATCCAAACCGCGCACCAAGTGTGGCTCCTGGGTGGCCACCCCCACGGGGCAATGATTGGAGTTGCAGGTCAGGGCCTGGATACAACCGAGCGAAAACATCATGCCGCGCGCGGAGCAGCACAAATCCGCGCCGATTGCCATTCGCTCCGCCATGTTGAATCCGGTGATGATGCGGCCCGAGGCGATAATTTTGATTCGATCGCGCAGGCCGAAGCCGACCAACATGCTGTGCACGAAGGCCAGGCCCTCCTCTAGGGGCGCACCCAGGCTATTGGCAAACTCAAGCGGAGCGGCGCCGGTACCGCCCTCGGCTCCGTCGATGGAAATGAAGTCGGGAGTCACAGCACTTTCCAGCATCGCCTTGCAAATGGCTGCAAATTGATAGCGCACGCCCAAACAGAATTTGATGCCAATCGGCTTGCCTCCGCTCAAATCGCGCAGGCGCGCAATGAACTGAATCAACTCGAGCGGCGTCGAAAACTCTTTGTGAGCGGGTGGCGAGTTCACGTCGTGCCCCATGGAAACGCCGCGAATTTCCGCGATCTCGGGCGTGATTTTGGCCGCCGGCAAGATGCCCCCGTGACCGGGCTTTGCACCCTGGGAGATCTTGATCTCGACCATCTTGATGTTGGGCAGCAGCGCCGTGCGCTGAAAGTTCTCCGGGCAGAAATTTCCCGCGGCATCGCGACAACCGAAGTAACCGGTACCGATTTGCCAAACCAAATCCCCGCCCGGTTCGAGATGGTACTTGCTCACTCCACCTTCTCCGGTGTTGTGATAGAAGCCGCCCCGCGCCGCTCCCCCGTTGAGCGCCAAAATCGCATTCTTCGATAGCGAACCGAAACTCATGGCACTGACGTTGAGCAAGGCCGCCTCGTAGGGCTGCTTGCAATCGGGACCGCCGATGCGGATCCGCGGAGGCTCCGCGGGCGGTGCAACCGGAGCCATGGAGTGCGCCATCCACTGGCTGCCCACTTCGTAGAGATCGTGTTTCGTTCCAAAGGGCTGCGTGTCGCGAACACGCTTGGCGCGCTGGTAAACGATGGAACGCATCTCGCGACTAAAAGGCCGCCCGTTCATTTCCGATTCAACGAAATACTGATTGATCTCAGGTCGGATCAATTCGAACAGGTAGCGAAAGTTGCCGATTACCGGGTAGTTGCGGCGCACCGCTTGCCTGGTTTGAAACAAGTCCCGCACGCCAATCAAGAAGAGAGGTCCGAACAGCAGCAGGCTCCAGGCCGCGGGCCTCCAGTAGTAACTGGCGAGGGCGACCAAGGCAAAAACCGCCACCGACACCATCCAGAAAATGCGCTGTATGTTCATGGGTTCCGATTGACGATCGTTACTCGCGGGCTTTCCTATTCACCGCCATCGGTGTCTTCGACTTGATAGTCGATGTAGTCGCTATCGAAGCCAACGGGACGAACGTGCCCTCCGGCCGTATGTCCCAAATTCTCGGCTCCCACCGCCGCGCCGACCTCGCGCCCCAGGCGCGTACCGGCTCGGTTGGATTCCGGAGCGGGCCGCCGCTGCTTGTGCTCCTCTTGGAACACGTGCAAGGTTTGCGTCGGGAAAGCGAATTCCACTTCGAGGCGTTCAGCCAAGCTCAGAATGTCCAAGAATAGACGCTGCTTCTCGCGCAATTCCGTGCCCCAATCCGGACAGCGCAAAAACACGTACAAGAGGACATCCAAGGACGCGGGCCCGAAGGAGTTCAGGTAAACGTGG